>JAJRYI010000191.1 GCA_024275815.1 Actinomycetes bacterium
CTCTGGTCACATCTTCGAAGGTGCCTGCCTCATGGCTTGCGTACCCCTTGACGGTCTCGACCAGGTTCGGGATCAGGTCGTAGCGGCGTTGGAGCTGCACTTCGATCTGGCCCCAGGCGTTGTCGACCCTGTTCCTCTCCTCGAGCAGGCGGTTGTAGGTTCGAGCGATCCAGAAACCGATGATGAGCACGACGACGAGTGCGATGATCCATGCCATCTGGGGAGTGTAGACGAGGGAGTTTCGAGCGCCGAGTCGAACCGATCCTGGTCAATCGTCGTCGGGAAGCACGTCACACTCCGATACGCCGGTCTTGCTCTGGGCGGCGGGGCCCTCCTCGAGCACCTGGCGGACTTTCCAGCGAATCCGCTCGACGTTCGGTATGGGGTACTTGCGTGGTGTTCGCCCGGAGTTGTAGGTCGGTGGTACGAGCCCGACGGTCGCGATGTCGTTGTAGTCGATCCCCCCGGCGATCCGCACGAGATCCGGGAGGAACGTGAGGGGAACGTCCGTCGTGACGTAGCTCTCGACGAGGTCGAGCAAGCGTGGGTACGCCTTGATGAGTGTCACCGTGTCGGCCTGGGTTGCAGCTGCCCTGATGATGCAGCGCTGTCGCCCCATCCTGTCGTAGTCCGACGATCCGATACGCCACCGCGCGTAGGCGAGGGCCTCAGGTCCCGACAGATGGTTCATGCCGGGGTCGACGTCGACTCTCGCTTTCGGCTTCCCTTCCTCGGGGGACGACACCATCACGTGGTACGGCTCCTGGACGAGGACGTCGATACCGCCGATGGCGTCGATCGCTCGCACGAAACCTGCCATGTCGACCATCACGAAGTAGTCGATGTGCAGATCGAGCAGGTTGCTGACAACGTCACGAAGAGCCGACAACCCGGGGTCCGGTGAGTTGGGGTACGTTCGTGTCCAGTCCTTCGTGTTCTTGTAGACCTTGTTGAGCATGTCGGGGAAGCACGCACAGGACACGAACGCGGGTTCCTCCGGGACACCGTCTCCGTCGGTGTCCGTCCAGGTGTCGGGGTACCCGTCGTCGTCGGCATCGGTCAGGTCCTTCTCGATGACCCGCTTTTCAAGCTCCACGAAGGAGTTTCGAAGCCTGCGGGGCAGGGGAACGAGCTTGAAGTTCCTTGGCAGTCCGAACATCGCTACCTGATCTGTTTCGAGATCGATCGTCACGACGTTGATGGAGTCGGTGCGAAGGCCCTCTCTTCCGGGGCCGGCGTCCCCACCGACGAGCAGGATCGTGAGGCGTTCCGGATCGACGCGTTCGGTGAACGGGACGAACGGGACGATGGGGGATGCAGGTGCGATGATGTCGATGCGTGACGCGACGGCGTCGGGGTCGCCGATGCCGTCGCGCAGGATGTAGTTGCGAGCCGAGCGTTCCTTGACGTGGATCGGTCCGTCGTAGACGGCCGGTTCTGGGAGTGTGTCAGATGCCGTCGACGGCGGTACGTGGACCACAGGTACGCCGCCATCGGCCGGCGCTGCGACGAACACCGTCTCGAGGGTGCTGATCGTCCGGACACCGTACGAGAGCCCCATCAGGTGTGGAATCGCGACACCGAGGAGCAGGAGTGCCAGTGTCACCGACATCCAGGATCGGTCACCCGTCGTTGTCGTGACGATGAACGCATCGATGGACGAGGCGATCCTCCAGGCGAGGATCACGACGTTGCCGAGGAGAAGCCAGGAGAGAACATCGGGCCGTACGAGGAGGCCGGCTACGCCGAGTGCCCCGAGGGAGGAGATGCGAAAGCCGACGACACCGACGAGCACGAGCATCGGCAGGAAGAACGTCAGGGCTCGCAGTGGCCGCCGCGCGTAGAGCTGCCCTGCCCCTGGGATCAGGGCAGAAAGAAGGGCCGCAACCACCGGATGGTTCCCCATTTCGTCCCCTGTTGTCCATCGTGGAGGGTCGACGATCCTCCGGACCCCACGATACTTCCTCGAGCGGCTACTGCTTGACGGTGGCCAGCGGCCAGGACTGCACGGAGGGGATCGCCGAGCCGGGGCCGGCACCGGAGTCGTGCTCGTAGACCCAGCGTCGGATCTCGCGTTGGGCAACGACGTCATCCTCGTTGTACTCGAGGAGGCGGCTCTGCATCGTCGAGTCACCTGCGACCAACCGCTCGAACCAGATCTCTGACTGGCGACCACCCGGGTCATCATCACGCCAGTGGAACCCACAGAGGGGAGCGATCACCTTGAGGCTGTAACCGTTGGGTGACACGAGGTTCTTGCGTGTCCATGCGCATAGATCGACGGCGTGAACGTCGAACCAGGCGTCGATGGAGGCGAAACCCGGGATCGAGAGCCCATGGCGCTCTCCTGCCGAGCAGAGTGTTCGCCGCTCGTAGTCGGTCCAGTGCTGTACGACGGTCCCATCGTCGGCGAGCTCGGCGAGTCTGGAGAACATACGCTCCACGAGCTCGCGTTCACCTGAGAGCTCGCCAGTCCAATCGATGATCGGCTCGTAGACGGAGGTGCCGTTCGAGCTGAAGAGGAACCCTGCGAGGTAGATCCTGCCGTCGTAGGTCTCGATGTCGAAGTCGGCTTCCGTTCTCGACGTCGGCACGTCGAGC
>JAJRYI010000192.1 GCA_024275815.1 Actinomycetes bacterium
ACCACCACCGCCCCACGGATCCACATCGCCGTGATGGGGATGGAGCGACTGGTACCGACGCCGGGCGACCTCGGCGTCATGCTCGAGATCCTCGCGAGATCTGCCGTGGGCCAACGGTTGTCCGTGTACACGAACATCGTCACGGGGCCACGAAGGGAAGAGGACCCCGACGGTCCCGACGAGTTCCACGTCGTCATCCTCGACAACGGGCGTTCCCGCGTGCTCGGCGACTCGACATCGGAGATCCTTGCATGCATCCGTTGCGGTGCGTGTCTCAACATCTGTCCCGTGTACCGCGAGGTCTCCGGCCACGCGTACAGCGACGTTTACTCGGGACCGATGGGTGCCGTGCTCCTTCCGGCACTCCACGGCATCGATGGCAACGAGCAACTGCCGTACGCTTCGACGCTCTGTGGTGCGTGCCTCGACGTGTGCCCGGTTCGTATCGAACTGCCCGATCTGCTCATTGCACTGCGCGAGCGCGTCGTTCAAGACGGTGACGCCTTCCGCTGGCTCGGTTCGACCATGTCGGCGTACAAGGCCGCAGCGACCCGACCACGGGTGTGGCGTTCTGCGTTGTCGTCCGGGGCGTTGTTCGGGCGGGTAGCCCGCAGCGGATGGGTCGGACGACTTCCCGGGCCGGGGAGCGCCTGGACGGATTCACGCGACCTTCCTGCTCCAGCGAAAGAGTCGTTCCACGATTGGTGGAGGAAACACCATGGAACGTGACGCCTTCCTGACCACAGCAAGGATCGGTGTCGGGCGTGGACGTGTTCCGAACGCTCCCGACGATGACCCGGGTCCTCTTGTACCCGACCTGCCGTTCGCGGACGTGGCCGCCATGTTCGCTGAGAACGTCGAGAAGGTCGACGGTCACGTGCACACCGGTGACCCGCTCGAGGCACTCGACGAGATCGTGACCCGTCACGGTTCCGGCCCGCTTCTCAGCTGGGACGCAGATCAACTCCCCATTCCCGGGGTGCTCCCTCATCTCGAGAATCTCGGATGCATCCGGGTGGATGCGCACGTGCCCGGCGATCCCGATGCCAGACGGGTCCACCAGAGCGGGTACATGGATGTACACATCGGGTTGACCGGGGCCGAAGCCGGGTTCGCTGAGACGGGATCCGTCGTGGTGCACTCCGGAGCCGGCATGCCGAGGATGGCGTCGCTCGTTCCCCTCATCCACATCGCGCTCCTTCCGGCGGGACGCATCTTCCGCTCGCCGATGCACTGGCTCACCGAGCCGGGGACCCAGATCGCAGCGCACACCAACGTCGTGTACATCACGGGTCCGAGTCGTACCGCGGACATCGAACAGCAACTGAACCTGGGTGTCCACGGACCGCGAGAGCTTCACGTCATCGTCGTATAGATCCCGCGCGGGATGCTGGGATCAGATACGGTATCGGTCGATGATGCCGCTGTACGCCTCAGCGTTTCTCACGGGATCGATATCGGCAGATGCCGGGTTCGGGAACGATCCGGGTTCTGCTGATGGGTCGTGATAGATCAACCCGACTGGGATCCGGTACTCGGCTTCGAGCGCGACCACTCTGGTGAACGCCGAACTTCGGTCGGTCGGGTCGTAGGTGTCGTCGGCGTCGAGATCGATGTGTTCGGTTTCCCAACGTGGGTAGGTGTCGTTGTAGGTGACACATGGTGAGAGGACCTCGAGGAACGCGAAGCCGTGTCCTTGCCTGGCGTGGGTGAGGGCGGCTGCGGTGAGACGTCGAAGCTGGTCGGGTGCACGTGTGAACCCGCGTGCGATGAACGTAGTTTCAAGGACCGACAGGCCGAGGAGCGCCGCGTCGAGGGCAGCGGTTCCTTGTCGCGTCGGGGAGTTCTGGCCTTTGGTGAGGCCGTAGATGCCGTTGTTCATCACGATGTAGGTGATCGACGGGTTGCGTCGGAACGTGTGGATGAGGTGGCCCATCCCGATGGCGTAGCCGTCACCGTCGCCACCTGCAGCGATGACGGTGAGTTCCGGGTTCGCCTCCCACGATCCTGTGGCGGTTGGAAGGACCCGTCCGTGGAGTGCGTGGTACCCGTAGGTGCCCATGTTGTTCTGTATCGTCCCGGAACAGCCGATGCCTGCAAGCACGAGTGTCTCCTCCTTCGGGACGTCGAGATCGGCGAGGGCTGCGATGAGGGCTGCTTCGACACCGAAGTGACCGCATCCTGCACACCAGATCGGCTCTGCCGGGCGGTACGTGGCAGTCATGTTGCTGCCTCCTTCTCTGCGATCCTTGTGGTGAGTTCGGCGGGTGTGAACGGCAGCCCGTCGTACTTGAGGATGCTGGTCACGGTGGCGCAGTCCCGTCCAACCGAAGCGAGGATCTGAGCGAGCTGGCCCTCGTGATTGTGTTCGACCACGTAGACGCGTTCTTTGGACGCAAGGAACGCGAGTGTCTCGTGGGGTACCGGCCAGATGGTGCGTGGTTGGAGGCCGGCGATCGGTGTTCCTGTCGCGATGAGCCGTTCGGCGGCTTCTCGCATGACGCCGCTCTCCATGCCGACACCGACGATGCCGACCGGGGCGGAAGGATCTCCGAAGCGGTGTCCGGTCGGCATCTCGTCGAGCACCGCTTCGATCTTGCGGGCGCGTTTGTCCATCATCGCCACCCGGTTTACGGGGTCGGTGGACACCTTGCCCCACTCGTCGTGCTCGTTCCCGGTGACGAGGCCCATCCCGCCGGGCATCCCGGGTACGGCGAGCGGAGATGGGCCGTCATCGGTGATGGCGTAGCGCCGGTAGGCATCGAGTGTGTCGAGCTGGTCATGGGTGAGGCGCTGTCCCGGATCGATCTCGACGTTCGAGACGTCGAACGGAGGGACCGTCGCGGAGTCCTGCGACACCGCCTGGTCGAGCATCAGATACACGGGACCCTGGATCGCCTGGGCGAGGTTCGTTGCTGTCATGGCGAGCTCGAAGGCATCCGACGGGTTGCCGGGTGCCAGGACGATCCTTGGAAAGTCGCCGTTACCGCCGTGGACGAGCATCCCGATGTCGGACTGTTCCGACTTGGTCGGCATACCGGTCGAGGGGCCTGCACGTTGGGCATCGATGACGACGAGGGGGAGTTCTGCCGCCCCGGCGTGACCGATTCCCTCCTGCATGAGTGAGATCCCGGGACCCGATGTTGCAACGAGGGACCGCACACCGGCCAGCGACGCTCCCAGGGCCATGTTGACCGCGGCGAGTTCGTCTTCGGCCTGGATCGCGACCCCGCCGTAGGATCCGATGTGGCGGGTCATGAACTCGAGAACCTCCGTTGCAGGGGTGATCGGGTACCCGGCGAAGAAGCGGACGCCTGCAACGAGGCATCCCAGGGCAGCGGCGTGGTTCCCGCTGATCAAGATCCGGTCGGAGTGCTTCGTGTCGGTGAGTCGTAGTGGTCCAGCGTTCTGTGTGAAGCCGTGGTCGTCGGCGAACGTGAATCCCTCTCGTAGTGCCTCGAGGTTCCGCTCGACGAGGTCGGGGCGTGAGGCGAAACGTGCCTCGAGGACCGATGCTGCTTCGGTGTCGGAGAACGTCAGGATCCGAGACACGACACCGAACGCCAGCGAGTTCTTGTACAGCTCACGGCGCAGGTCTGCAACAGCGAGCCGTCCGAAGGGGATCTCGATGACCGTCACGTCGTCTGGTAGATACCCCGAGGGAAGCGGACCCGCTGACGAGTCGTACACCACGAAGCCGTCGGCAGCGACACGATGTCCCGAGAGTTCGATCGCCTCGGTGTCGAACGCGACGAACACGTCGAGTGTGTCGCCCATGCCGGTGCGCGGCTCGATCGAACCGCGCACGAGGGCGGCGGCGGGCCCTCCCTTGATTCGCGACGCAACGTTGCGAGTCGAGTAGAGGTGGAAGCCACGACCGGCAAGGACGTTGCCGAGGAGCGTGACGACCGTCAGAGACCCGTCGCCACCCTGACCGGCAACCATCGCGTTGAGATCGGAGAGCACCCTCGTCACGATGTCCCCCCGGCTTCTTCCGGTGCTCCCGGACCCTTCGTATAGAACGTCTTGGGGTTCAGCCAGCCAAGTTCCTCGCGTTCGGCAAGGGTCGGCATCTTGGCCGGAAGTGGTCGGTTCTTCTTCTTGGCTGCAGCGAGTTTGTCGAACAGGAACATGCCTCGTGGCTCTGTCTCGAGCGGCTGCGTCTCGATCCACCCGTCATCGATCGCGCTCTGAAGAGCGCGGTGACCGGCTTCGGTGCGCACTAGCGTCAACGTCCAGTCGTCCAACCCGACACCACCCGCAGAGATGTCGGCGTTCTCAGCGCCGTAGTCCAGGCAGTACAGACACGCAGGCCTCGCGAAGTCTTGATATCGGCGCAGCGACGCGGTGCGGATCTCACCATCGTCGAGACGGACCACGACTTTCCCCTTGATATTGATGTTGTCGATACGGGACGGTTCGACGTCGATCATCTCACCGAGTTTCGTGATGCTCTCATGGGTGAACGCTTCAGAACACAGCAACCCGATCACGAGAGCGATGTTGTCCCGGTACCACCGCGCTACCGACAACGAGATACTCGAGTTCTGCTGGAGGCGCACACCGTCGACCTGGCACGGCACACCGACAACCGCAAGCGGCTTGACATCGCGGCGCATCGCTTCGACGAGTGCAAGCGTGTTCGGCGAGTACGTGTAGCGCGAACCTGCAGCACCGAGCACAGCTTCCCGTGTCGTGGCAAGCAGCGGTCGGCCGATCTGGCGCTGCTCCGGGACCACGTCGCCGAGCACAGCCCCCTTCAATGAACCCCTCTCGAGGCCATGGATCACCAGGGCAGAAACCAGTCCACCATCTTGGGCACGGGCAACCCATTCAGGATCGGTCGAGCGTGCGTACACGCCGTAGCTGTACGCACCGAAACCCTCATCGACCGCCGGCGGACGTCGCTCCAACATCACCGGGAGATCCCGATCGGCGGGACGCAGCACGGGACACACCTCGGCACAAAGCACACACAGCACACAGGCATCCGTCCTCGTATCGAGCGGCCGCTCATCGACGTAATCGAACACATCGACCGGGCAGATCGTCACACACGATGCACACCCGATGCACTTCCCGGACTCGACAACCTCATCCATCAGGAAATCGACGGCTCGGAACCCACCCCGGTTCAACTCGCGGCGCCATGCGTACGCCCACTCGTGTGGATCTGCGCCGCCGTCGCGCAGGGACCGATACCGCTCACTGACGCGACGCGACTTCGCGTCGGTGCGATCTGGCGACACGGATGCCTCGATCACCGGAGCTGGCGATGTCGATGCCGGCTGATCTGGGTCGTGCGTCACAGCGACACTCTCCAATCGGCTGCTTCGTTGCGGATAGGGGTGACACTAGTTCGCCGTGGGTATCAGGAAGCTGTGGCGGTGCACACCGGAGCCGTTGGTAGTGTGCGACAACGATGACGACAGACTCCGACTCCTCTCCTTCTCCCGATCCCGTCGACAGCGGTCAGCCACCCGTGGTGAGGTTTGCGCTCGGCGTGGACGAGGACGCCGGTGACGGGTTACGCCGAATCGTGATCGAGCAGATCGGACTCGCCTCGTGGCACGTCCAACGGGTCGGCGATGGCCCGGGGCACGTACATGAGTTTCGTAAGTCCACGAAGCGTATCCGGGCGGTACTGCGTCTGGTTCGCGCAGCGATCGGCCCGGAGATGTATCGGCAGGCGAACACGGCGGTTCGTGACATGGCTCGGGAGTTGTCGGGTCTGCGTACGGCGATCGTCCGTATCGAGACGCTCGAGGATCTCATCGACGGGGACACACTGTTGCAGGGGTCTGTCGACGATCTCCTCGAACGTCTGGCAACCGACGCCACTCGATCGCACGATCTCGTCGTCGGGGACACGGGACTCATTGACGTCGTGGCCGACCGTCTTGTGGTCGTTCGGGGTGCTGTTGAACAGTGGTCGTTTCCCGATGACTTCGACCCGACGTCCATGGGCCTGCAACGGACGTATGGACGTGGCCGCAGGGGGATGGCCCGGGCGTACGGTGAGGGAACGGTCGAGAGTTTCCATCGCTGGCGCAAGGAGGTCAAGTACCTCCGTCACCAGATCGAGGTACTCCGTTGGGCCTTGTCGGGGCCGGAGCCCACGCTCGTTGCGACCCTCGAGGAACTCGGTGACGGGCTCGGC
>JAJRYI010000193.1 GCA_024275815.1 Actinomycetes bacterium
AGTCGGCATCGACCTCGAGCGTGATCGTTCGCCCGAACGAGACTCTGCCGACCCCATCGAATCCGAGGTCTCTGAGGGCCTTTGCCGTGGTCGTGCCCTCCGGGTCGGACAGCCCGGGTTTTCGCTCGATCCGGACGACGAGCGTGTGGTTCACGTCACACCCATAGAGGTGAGGTAGTCGTCGAACGGGTTGCCGGTGAGGCGTTCGTAGGCCTCGATGTAGCGGTTCGACGTCGCCTCGACGACCTCGACCGGCATCGGCGGCGCTGGGGGCTCCTTGTTCCACCCGTCCTGGGTCTCGAGCCAGTCGCGAACCGGCTGCTTGTCGAACGATGGCATCACCGCACCCGGCCGCCACGCATCAGCCGGCCAGTATCGCGAGGAGTCCGGCGTGAGGACCTCGTCGATGAGGATGATCTCGTCGTCGACGATGCCGAACTCGAACTTCGTGTCCGCCAGGATGATTCCTCGTTGTGCCGCGTAGGTGGCACCCGTCTCGTAGATCGACAACGAGCGGGTTCGGAGTTCCTCGTACAGGGCGTCGCCGACGAAGTCCCGAGCCTCGGCCTCGGTGAGGTTCTCGTCGTGGCCGCTCTCGGCTTTGGTAGCCGGCGTGAAGATCGGTTCGGGCAGCTTGCTTGCCATCTCGAGACCCTCCGGCAGGTGCTCGGTCGTCGGACCGCCGCCGGATGCGTACTCCTTCCATGACGAGCCGTACAGGTATCCCCGGATCACGCACTCCATGGGGATGACTTCGGCGGCGTGGACGAGCATCGCTCTGCCTGCGAACTCGGCCTGCTCGTCGGGAGCGAGGAAGCTCATGGACCTCGTGTCCGCCGATATCAGATGGTGCGGTGTGTCGAGGATGTCGAACCAGTGAAGCGATAGACCGGTGAGGACCCGACCCTTGTGCGGGATGTCCTCGCCGAGAACGACGTCGAATGCAGAGATGCGATCGGTCGCGACCAGCACAAGACGCTCGTCATCGACGCGATAGAGTTCGCGAACTTTGCCCGATCCAAGGTGTTACAGCGCCGACACGAGGGGGATGGTAGTTCACCGTCAACAACTGTCAGTTCACAGTTCGCTGTGTTCCCAACTGCCGACCCGACCAACGACTACGGAACGAAGATGGACCGTGCGGTATTCGGGGCCGGGTCGAGGAGTTGGGCAAGCATCTCCATTCTCTCGGTAGGGTTCGAACGGGCGGTGATGGTGTCGCTCGGACCCCAATTAGATCGTGAAAGAAGTATCCCCATGGAACAGATCGGCCCCCTTCAACTTCTCGTGGTCGGCTTCACCGACCCGAAGCTCGACGGCAGCGTCTTGTCGGAACTGGTGAGCGCAAGTGAGACTGGTGTCATCCGGATCGTCGACCTGCTCGGCGTCTACAAGGACGAAGCTGGCGATGTCATCGCTGCTCAGATGTCCGACCTGACGCAGGATGAAGCCATGACGTACGGTGCGTGGATCGGTGCACTCATCGGACTCGGCGCCGGTGGTGTCGAGGGAGCAGAGGTCGGTGCCCTCGCCGGTGCGCTGTCGGCTCTCGATGAGTACGAGTACGGACTCGATGCAGACGCTGTGGCGACGATCGCCCAGGACATCCCGGCTGGAGGAGCAGCGATGCTCGTCATCATCGAGCACTCGTGGGCGATCGGTTTCCGCAACGCCATGCGTGATTCGGGTGGCATCCTCATCGCCCAGGATTTCCTGAGCCCCGAAACGCTCATCGCTCTGGGCGCCGGAGCGTAACGAAGATCGGACATGCCGGGACGACTCCGGTTCGACTCCCATCGTTGCGAGTCAGACCGGAGATCGTCCCTTGCATGGGACCTTCGCTGGGATTTGCTCATGACCGAAGCTGACAACCCCTGGGGCACCGACCCCACTCCCTTCGATGCCCTCGGCGGGCAGGAACGCATTCGCTCCATCGTGGATCGTTTCTACGACCTCGTCGATGCCGACGCACCCAACCTACGAGCGATGCTCCCCGCAGACGATGCGATATCGCGCCAGAAACTGTTCGAGTACCTCGTGGAGTGGACGGGGGGACCCGATCTCTACTCATCGCATCGTGGCCATCCGCGGATGCGGATGCGACACATGCCGTTCGCAATAGGCCAACCAGAGGTCGATGCCTGGTTGGCGTGCATGGAGCGGTCCCTCGACGACAACGAAGTGACGGGACCCGTCCGAGCGTTCCTCGACGACAAACTCACAGCCCTCGCCCAACACATGAGGAACAGGTAAAGGCAGGAGGATCAGCAGCGAGGGGCGGTCGTTCTCCCTCTACCCTGGATCCGTGGACTGCCCGTCGTCAAACCCGTAGAACGGTGTCGCCCCAAGGGTTCCGAGGTGTTGGCTGTTGCACCGTTTCCATTAAGGACTTGGCGTTCTTCTGTCCTCCTGTCCCCCCTTCAGGGGGGACAGGAGAAAGAGTCCGGTGCCGAACAGCGGATTGAGGTTTACCGACGAAGCGCAAGCATTCGGCAATGGCCTGGGTTTCTGGCTGTGAACGGTGAACGGTAAACGCCCGCCCCCCCGTCCGTTGAGCTTTCTTGCTCTGCGTCCCTACAGGCTCGCCGCCTCGAGGCGTTCGAAGATCACCGATGCGTTGTGCAGCGCACGCTCTGCGGTAAAGCACATGGCGAGCGTGTCGGCCTCCATGGTCACCTCGGGATCGGCTGAGAGTCGTTCGAGGAGGGATCCGCCCTCGTCCCATGCGGCCA
>JAJRYI010000194.1 GCA_024275815.1 Actinomycetes bacterium
GGCGAGCGTGCTCGACGAAGCGTCTGCTCTCCTCGACGACGTTGGCTCGCTGGGACTCGATGCAGGAGTCCGCTCTGCCGCCGGCATCTTCTCCCCCAAGGCGATCGCGCCGATGGCGATCGGGGACATCCTCCACCACGAGTTCGATCTACGTAACGCCTACGGCGACACGTCCGGACGCGATCTCATGGATCTCCACGTCGTGGCAGCAGGCCACGTACGGTCCATCCGCCCGAACTTCGACAAGCAAGGTCTCCCGACGATCCGGGTGGAGTCGATCGACTCGGGTATGGGGTGGGACGTTGGCTACGGAGACCCGGTTGCTACGTTGAGGACGACCTCGTTCGAGATCATGCGTGGCATCGGTGGCAGACGGACCAGGGGTGAGATGCTTGCAATGGGGTGGGACACCGACGCCGAGCCGTTCATCGATGCGATGGTCATCTCGTACATGGCGATGCCTGAAACGTCACTCGGCGAGTAGCGCTGTATCGGCTGATCCCGTGCCTCCGAGGGCTTCTACACTTGGTGTCGATGCCTCTCGCCGCCCCTCCGATCGCTGTTCTCATCTCCGGTACAGGGAGCAACCTCCAGGCACTCATCGACACGACCGATGGTGACTATCGGATCGCCGTGGTGATCTCCGATCGGGAGGACGCTCCGGGTCTGGGCCGCGCACGTCAGGCAGGTATTCCGACGTCGGTCGTGCCGTGGTCGTCGTACGAGGACCGTGACGGCTTCACCGACGCCGTTTGCGAATCCGCTCGTGGCTTCGGAGCAGAGGCACTCGTTCTTGCCGGGTTCATGCGCATCCTCGGCCCATCGGCGATCGGGGCGTTCCCCGATGCGATCATCAACATCCACCCTGCGCTGCTCCCTGCCTTCCCCGGGGCCCATGCGGTGGAACAGGCGCTCGAACATGGGGTGCGATACACGGGTGTCACGGTGCACTTCGTCGACGAGCAGGTCGACCACGGACCGATCATCGCACAGGAACCCGTAGTGATCCTACCCGACGACGACGCCGGGTCCCTCCATGCCAGGATCCAGACAGTCGAGCACGAACTGCTACCGCGGGTCGTCTCCGCGTTCGGGCGGGGTGAACTCGCCGTCGACGGCAGACACGTCCGCTGGAAGCAGCCGACACATTCCAAGGGTGTGAGATGACACGCATCGATGTACGCCGGGCACTGATCTCGGTATCGGACAAGACCGGCCTCACGGAGTTCGCTGAGACGCTGGCTGCAAGCGGCGTCGAGATCGTGTCCTCTGGAGGAACGGCGTCACATCTCGAGGACGCCGGAATCACGGTGACCCGTGTCGAGGACGTCACCGGAGCCGCCGAGATGCTCGGTGGAAGGGTCAAGACGCTTCACCCGCACATTCACGGTGGGATCCTCGCCGACCTCGGCCTCGAGGACCATCGTCGAGATCTCAACGATCGCGGCATCGATGCGTTCCAACTCGTCGTCGTCAACCTCTACCCGTTCGAGGAGACCGTTGCCGGTGGTGCCGACCACGCAACTGCGATCGAGAAGATCGACATCGGAGGGCCGACCCTGATCAGGGCAGCCGCAAAGAACCACGCATGGGTCGCCGTCGTCGTCTCACCCGATCGATACCGTGAGGTGGCAGAAGCCGTCGCAGCCGGAGGGACAACACTCGAGATGCGTGAGGATCTCGCTCGTGAGGCGTTCCTGCGGACCGTCCGGTACGACGCGGCGATCGTGAACTGGCTCGACGGTGATCGTGGCGACGCCATCGTCTTTCCGTGGCAGAAGCGAGCATCGCTGCGTTACGGCGAGAACCCTCATCAGGCAGCCGGCCTCTACTCGGTGTTCGACTCGCAGGGCTGGTGGGCTCAGGGAACCCAGATCCAGGGCAAGGAGATGTCGTTCAACAACTACGCCGATGCGGATGCGGCGTGGAAGCTGGTGAGCGACCTCCCCGAAACCTCCGCCGTGGTTCTCAAGCACATGAACGCATGCGGTGCGGCCCGGGGCGGATCGATGTTCGAAGCCTTCACGAAGGCGTGGGCGTGCGACCCTCTGTCCGCATTCGGCGGTGTGATCGCTCTTAACGCCCCACTCGACGCTCCGACGGCTGAGGCGATCGCCGAGAACTTCGTCGAGGTCGTGATGGCACCCCAGATCACCGATGAAGCCGTGCAGGTACTCGCCGCTAAGAAGAACGTCAGGGTCTTTCTCGCCGAACCAACGTCGGATTGTGACCTCGACGTCAGGACGATCGATGACGGCCTCCTCATCCAGAGGGCCGACGCCGTTTCCCCGCACACGGCTGATTGGCAGTCGATGGCGCGAACACCGACTGCCACAGAGCAGGCCGACCTCGAGATGGCGTGGATCGTCGCGGCACATACGAAGTCGAACGCGATCGTCATCGTCAAGGACGGCGCTGCCGTCGGCGTCGGTGCTGGCGACCAGTCGAGGGTCGGGGCTGCAGAGCGAGCCCTTGCCAGGGCGGGGGATCGAGCACGAGGCGCAGTGTGCGCTTCGGACGCGTTCTTCCCCTTCCGTGATGGCCCGGACACGCTCGCCGCGGCAGGTGTCACGGCCATCGTCGAGCCGGGAGGCTCGATGCGAGACGACGAAGTGATCGATTCAGCAAGGGAGCACGACATGGCGTTGCTCTTCACCGGAGAAAGGCATTTCAGACATTGAGCGCACAGATCCTCTCAGGAACCGAGGTAGCCAGGGCCGTCAAGGCCACGGTCGCCGAGGACATCAAGGAACTCAAGAGCAACGGCATCGACGTCGGCCTTGCAACGGTCTTGGTCGGTGACGATCCGGCATCACACGTCTACGTCGGCTACAAGCACAAGGACGCTGAGGCGGTCGGCATGCGGTCGATCGACGTCAAGCTTCCCGAAGATGCCTCCCAGGCCGATGTCCTGGCCGCCGTCGACGAACTCAACGGCCGCAGCGACGTGACGGGGATGATCGTTCAGCTTCCGTTGCCCGACGGCCTCGACGGCGAAGCAGCCGTCGAACGAGTTCTCCCGACGAAGGATGCCGACGGCCTGCATCCATTCAACCTTGGTCGCATGATCCTCGGACTGCCCGGTCCACTCCCAGCAACACCGTCTGGTGTCATGACGATCCTGGACTACTACGACATCGAGACGGCAGGCAAGACCGCCGTCGTCGTCGGAAGGAGCTTCCTCGTCGGAAAGCCGATGGCGCTGCTCCTCGGCGCTAAGGGTGTCGATGCAACGGTGATCCAGGCACACTCCCGAACGCCGGACCTTGCTGCTGTGTGCGCGACCGCCGATATCCTCGTGACGGCGATCGGCCAGCCCGGACTCGTCGACGCGTCGTTCATCAAGCCGGGCGCCGTCGTGATCGACGTCGGAACGACACGGACGGACGATGGCCTGCGAGGCGACGTCGTCTTCGACGAGGTCGCTGAGATCGCTGGAGCGATCACCCCGGTACCGGGAGGGGTCGGACCGATGACGAGGGCTTCACTGCTCACGAACACGATCGGGCTCGCACGGGCGAGCCTGTAGCTGAAAACAGAATCTGAAACACATCAACCGAACGGAGATGCCGATGCCCGAAATGATCACCAAGACCCAAGACGGCCTGAACGTGCCGAACAACCCGATCATCCCCTTCATCGAGGGTGACGGCATCGGGCCCGACATCTGGGCAGCCGCCAAGAACGTGTTCGACTCTGCCGTCGAGAAGGCGTACGGGGGAACGCGGTCCATCGAGTGGGTTGAGGTGCTCGCCGGTGAGAAGGCGTTCAACGAGACGGGGGAGTGGCTGCCTGAGGCCACCACCGAGGCGTTCAAGACGCACCTCGTCGGCATCAAGGGACCGCTCACGACACCGGTCGGCGGCGGTATCCGCAGCCTCAACGTGGCGCTCCGTCAGATCCTCGACCTCTATGTGTGCCTCCGGCCGGTGCGCTGGTACCAGGGCGTGCCCTCACCGGTGAAGCGCCCCGCCGACGTCGACATGGTCATCTTCCGCGAGAACACCGAGGACGTGTACGCGGGTAAGGAACTCGAAGCCGGAACAGAAGGTGCGCTCAAGCTCCTTGCGTTCCTCGACGAGGAGTTCGGCTGGGACATCCGGAAGGACTCCGGGCTCGGGATCAAGCCGATCTCAGAGACGGGGACGAAGCGTCTCGTCGCTGCGGCGATCCGCTACGCGCTGGAGAACGGTCGGGACTCGCTCACACTCGTGCACAAGGGCAACATCATGAAGTTCACCGAGGGTGCGTTCCGTGAGTGGGGGTACGAGGTCGTTCGCGAGCAGTTCTCCGACGTTGCGGTCGGTTGGGAGGACTGCAACGGCCAGCCCGGAGACAAGCTCCTCGTCAAGGACGTCATCGCCGATGCGTTCCTCCAGCAGATCCTCACCCGTCCCGCCGAGTACGACGTGATCGCGACGATGAACCTCAACGGCGACTACATGTCCGATGCGCTCGCAGCTCAGGTCGGGGGTATCGGGATCGCACCGGGCGGCAACATCAACTACGACACCGGCGTAGCGATCTTCGAAGCGACGCACGGCACGGCACCCAAGTACACCGGCATGGACAAGGTGAACCCGGGCTCCGTCATCCTGTCGGGCGAGATGATGTTCCGTTACATGGGATGGAACGAGGTCGCCGACCTGATCGTCAAGGGCGTGGAGGCCGCGATCTCCGAGAAGATCGTGACCTACGACTTCGCCCGTCTCATGGACGGCGCCACCGAGGTCAAGTGCTCCGAGTTCGCCCAGGCCGTAGCGGACAGAATGTAGGAGGGCTCGCTTCGCTCGCCGCTTTCGGCCGTCGGCTGTCGGTACGCTCGCTTCGCTCGCTTTCGGTAAGCGCGATGCTTCGCCGATGGCCGATGGCCGATGGCCGATGGCCGATGGCCGAGAGCGCTTCCCACAGATTCCGCCTCTCCGGGGGCGAGTAACCTTGAGGGGACAGCTTCCGCTCTCAAGGAGAGACCATGAGCAAGGTAACCGTCGTAGGCGCTGGCAAGTACGGCTCGACCACGGCCCAGCGGATCGCTGAGTGGGACATCGTCGACGAGGTCGTGATGAC
>JAJRYI010000195.1 GCA_024275815.1 Actinomycetes bacterium
ACGATCATCGCGGTCAGCATGCCGAAGACACCGTCCTCACGTTCGACGTGCGACAGGATGTGGCAGTGCCACACCCAGGTGCCGGGCGTGTCGGCGTTGATGAGGACCGTGTAGCGCTCACCCGGGGCGATGTTGACCGTATCGGCCCAGTACGGCTGATCGAGCGGGATGCCGTCTTTGGCGATGATCAACTGCGGGAACTGGTGCAGATGCATCGGATGGATCTGGAGACCCTCGTTGTAGTAGTTCGCAACGACCCAATCACCTTCGGTCACGACGTACGGCTCGGTCGCAGGGAAGCCCTTCCCGTTGAGGGAGTAACCGATCACACCCGCATCGTTGAGCACCATGGGGATCTCCTGGGCGATCTCGATGTCGTTGGGGATCGTCACACCCGAGATCGTCTGGCCACGCGGGATCGGTGTCTCACCGATCTGGAACGTGCCGAAGAGACCGTTCGGAACCTGGATCTGGCCGGCGTGATGGGC
Source organism: Actinomycetes bacterium (assembly GCA_024275815.1). Taxonomy (GTDB): domain Bacteria; phylum Actinomycetota; class Acidimicrobiia; order Spongiisociales; family UBA5794; genus JAMBLL01. The sequence goes on from JAJRYI010000195.1 coordinate 489, forward strand.
GTGGAACATGCCGATGGCTGGGCGCTCCGCGACGAAGTTGTACTCGTACTCGGTCCCGGCCTCGATCAACGTCTGGGTGATGGGCGCAACCCCATCCTGCGAGTTCGGCGTCCTGATGCCGTGCCAGTGGATGTCGGTTCCCATCGGCAACTTGTTGATCACCTTGACACGGACCTTGTCGCCGACGTCGATGCGGATCGCGGGTCCCGGTACCTGACCGTTGTAGGTCCATGCCTGGACGATCCGCCCCGGCTCGGTCTCCCAGTCGGTGATCTCGGTCGTGAGCTCGAAGTACTTCGTTCCGTCGGCGAGGATCTCGGGCTCGAGGATCTGGTTTCCCTTGCCTTCGGTCTCTGCGGGGAACTCGAGGATCGATGCCGTGAACGCTGCGTCCATCGCCGCGTAGTCGGGTTCGTTGCCTCCGTCACCACCGGTCTCGCCCCCGGCTGCTGCATCCTCCGTGATGACGAGTTCGGTCTCCATCCCGGCCTCGCGATGGCCGGGCACGTCACAGATCACCGTGTAGGTGCCGGGTGCCAGGTTCTCGAGGGTGAGCACTTCGCTCTCCCCGCCGCTGAAGTTGGGAGTCTTGGACTCACCGAGGACGGAGAGGTTGTGGGCGACGGCCCCTTCGTTCTTGGCTTCGATCGTCACCGTTCCCGGCGGTGCCGTGAGGCTCCCCTCGATGGCGAACTCGGTGAGGGTCACCGACAGCGTGGACACTGACTCACCGCCCCCTCCGGGTTCCTCTCCGCCGCCGACGGCCTCTCCACCACCCCCAGCGGTGGCTGCGAAGAAGAGCACGGCGAAGCCGAATGCGAGTGTGACGGCCATCAGGCCGAACGCGAGCAAGTTCTCTTTGATGAGTTTCACGAAGGGACTCCCAGCGTTGGGTGTTGGGTTCTAGGAAGCGGGATTGTACGGCGCTGCGCAGGACAATCGACGTGCTTTCGAACCGTGTGACGCTTCCTAGCGACGGTGCGACTTCGCCCGGGCGATCTCTCGCTTCTGCTGGCGTTCGACGATCGCCCTGCGCTTGTCGTGTGTGTGCTTGCCTCGCGCCAATCCAAGCTCGATCTTCGCCTTCCCCTCGGTGAAGTAGATCTGGAGGGGGACGAGCGTAAGGCCCTCCTCACGTATGCGGCCGTAGAGACGATCGATCTCTCGACGATGCAACAGCAGCTTGCGAGGACGTTCCGGATCGTGTCCGCCGCTCTCGGCGAACGAGTAGGGGGCGATGTGCGCGTTCTCGAGCCAGATCTCGCCGTTGCGGATCATGGCGTAGGAGTCCTTGAGTTGGACACTGCCCGCCCGCAGGGACTTGACCTCGGAACCACGCAGCACCATGCCTGCCTCGTAGGTATCGAGGATCTCGTAGTTGAACCGCGCCTTGCGGTTCGTCGCGACCGCTTTTCTCCCTGCCATGGCTGTGAGGCTACCGAGAGGTCTACAGGTACTTGGCTGCGTCGACCGGGGCGCCGTTGATACGCACCTCGAAGTGCAGGTGCGGGCCGGTAGAGAGCCCCGTCGAGCCGATCAAGCCGATGACGTCACCGGCATCGACCCGCTGGCCTTCCTTGACGAGCAGCTTGGACTGATGTGCGTAGAGCGTGACCATGCCACCGCCGTGGTCGATCATGACGGCGTTGCCGTACCCGCCCTTGACTCCGGCGAAGATGACCTTTCCGGCCGCAGCAGCACGAATCGGATCACCGGCGTTGCCGTGCATGTCGAGCCCGTTGTGCATCCGTGTCTTGCCTGTGATGGGGTGAACACGCATGCCGAAACCTGATTCGATGGCTCCCGGTATGGGCCGCAGCAGTCTCCCCGAACCCGTTGATGATCCGGAACTCGAACTCGAGGACGACGCTCGCGATCTCGCTGCTGCTGCTGTAGCTTCAGCGATCTTGCGTCGGATGGAGGTCTCTTCACGTCCGAGTGCGGCGAGCTCGCCCTCGAACTCCGCGACTGCTGCCTCGACCTCGTCGAGCAGCGCCGCCTGGGCCTCGTACTCGTCTGCGAGAGCGATGCGGGTCGCCTCGAGGTCGTCTGCGAGTGCTGCTGACTCCTGCTTCGTGGCCTCGAGGTCGGCAACGTCGGCAACGATGGCTGCCTCGAGTTTCTTCACCTGTGCTTCCTCGCTCTCTTCGCGCAGGACCGCAGCTTCGTAACGGTCGGCGGCACTCGAGCTGTAGTCGGTGAGCACGTCGAGGTAGGCGACGCCGACGGACACGTCGATGATGGCTGTCGCCGAGAAAGCGATCGAGGGCTGCGCCGCGCTACCGCCCATGTAGGCGTCCATGGCCCACGATTCGGCTTCAGATTTCGCCTCGTCGCGGTCTGCCCGCGTCGCTGCAAGCGCTGCGAAGGTCTCGACGAGTCGCGAGCGAACCTCGGCGAGCTCACTCTCTCGCTCGGTGAGTTCCCGATCGATCCTTTCGACCTTCGTGGTGGCAGCCAGAACCTTGGTCTCTGCCACCTCGAGACGATCCAGGGCTGCTACGAGCCTCGTTGAGAGTTCCGATCGCTCTGCGGCGGCCTCGTTCATCTGGCTGCGTATCGAAGAGATCTGTTCCCTGACCTTCGAGAGTTCGCGATCGAGTTCACCTGCAGATACCGGCAGCGCAGATGCGCTCAGGAGAGCAACGATGAGCGCGAGGAAGCTGAGCCGTCTGATCATGAGCGCAAGGTACGGTGGACTGCAAGGCTCAAAGAACTACCGACCAAGCCGGCGAGCACTCCGAACAGCAGGACCAGCGCACCCTGCCTCAGGAGGAAGTCTTTCTCGATTGCGAGGTTGATCCAGTCGGGTAGATCAGCCAGTCGATCCACAGCCAGCTGCTGTGCCACGACGATGAAGGTGACGGCGAGCGCGCCACCGATGAGCCCTTCCAAAGCCCCTTCGATCAGGAAAGGCGTTCTCACGAACCAGTTGCTCGCTCCAACGAGACGCATGATCTCGATCTCCTCGCGTCGAGCGTAGATCGCCATGTGGATCGTGTTGGCGATCAACGCGACCGCGGCGACCCCGAGCGCGACCGCTAAGAGCCAGAACATCACTTGTAGGCCGTCTCTCAAGGCGATCATCGCGTCGATCGCGTCGTCGGCGGAAGTCACCTTCTGGACACCTGGCGTCGATTCCAGGCGCGTCACGATGATGTCGTAATCCTCTGGATCCACCGGCTGGACGCGCAACGAGGCTGGAAGGAGATCCGGGTTCTCCTCGAGGACCCGCAACATCGCGTCGTTGTTGGAGAACAGCACCAGTGCCTCGTCGTAGGCATCCTGCGTCGAGACGTAGAAGACGTCGCCGACCTGGGGCCACGACGCCACCTCCCCCTGAAGCTCCTGGGTCCCCTCTGCGGTCATGTCATCTTGGAGGAAAGCGATCACCCGAACGTCCTGGGCCCACTGAAGGGTGTTGACGCGCACGACCTCGCCGAACACGAGTGTGCCGAACGTCAGCGTGAGGGATATGAACACCGCGAGGATCGCCCCGAGCACGATGAGCGAGTTCCTTCCGAGGTTGTTGAAAGCCTCACGGATGGCGTAGAGGAGGCTCGTCATGAGGGCTCCTCGACGTCATCGGTAGTTGGCTCGGTGTCGGTCGTCACCGGTATCTCGCCCGTGGCGTCATCAGAGAGATCGGTGCCTGTGTCGTTCTCGACCGAAAGCGTCGTCTCGTCTGTGGCCGCTTCGGTGGGAGAGTCGAGTTCAGGATCCGGCGTCACCGTCTCGTCTGTGGCCACTTCGGTGGGAGAATCGACCTCGGGCTCGGGCGTGGTCTCTTGGGTAGCGGACACCGACGTGTCCGGTGACGTGTCGGGGGCCGTTGCCTGATCGACCGCTGCGGCGTGCTTCGTCTCTTCGTAGATTCCTCGTGACTCGTCACGAACGACTCGGCCGCGGTCGAGTTGGATGACCCGGCGCCGCATGGCGTCGACGATCGCGTGGTCGTGTGTTGCCATGACGACGGTCGTTCCGGTCCGGTTGATCCTGTCGAGAATGCGCATGATGCCGACCGACGTCCCCGGGTCGAGGTTTCCGGTCGGCTCATCGGCGAGCAGTATCAGAGGGCGGTTGACGAACGCTCTGGCGATCGCGACGCGCTGCTGTTCGCCACCAGAGAGCTGGTTGGGTAACCGGTCGGCGTTCGCCGAGAGCCCGACGAGCTTGAGTACCTGAGGAACCTGGTTACGGATCACCGACCGATGCTTTCCGGTCACCTCCATAGCGAAGGCGACGTTCTCGTAGACCGTCTTGGTCGGGAGAAGCTTGAAGTCCTGGAACACGGTGCCGATCGACCGCCGGAGATGCGGCACCTTCCAGTTCTGAAGATGGGACGCGTGTTTCCCTGCGACCCATACGTCGCCGTTGGTCGGCGTCTCTTCGCGCATCATCAGCCTGATGAGCGTGGACTTACCCGATCCGGACGCGCCGACGAGGAAGACGAACTCGCCTTTGGCGACCTCGATATCGACGTCCTTGACCGCGACGGTTCCGCCCGGGTAGACCTTGGTGACGTTTTCGAGTTTGATCATGAAAGAACTTCAGGGGTCGGCTGCTGCTTGGCCCGTTTGCAAGCCAGAATTGAGGTTACCCACTGAACTCGTAAACCTGGGGAAATCGGGGAAGAACGCTATCGGCCATCGACCATCGGCCATCGGCCATCGCCGAAGCATCGCATGAGTTCCGACAAGCGAGGCACCGCCGAGCGCACCGAAAGCCGACAAGCGAGGCCCCCGGGGCCGAGCGCGCCGAACGCCTAAGCCGGGAGAGCACAGCGAGCCCTCCTCACGCCTCGAACAGCTCGCCTCGCCTCCACTGGAGGTACGCGTCGATGAAGCCATCGAGGTCACCGTCGAGGACGCCCATGACGTTGCCGACCTCGTGA
>JAJRYI010000196.1 GCA_024275815.1 Actinomycetes bacterium
GCGAGATGTCGCGTTCTGGACACAGCACTTCGGCCTCCGGTGCGTCTACGACTTCACCCGGGACAACGCCGGGTTCGTTCTGCTCGCCGACGAGCACTGGGATCCCGAGGGGCACGACTTCCTCCTCGAGATCATCGGCGGCGAGTTCGACAGCATCGACGGACCGGTATGGGAATCTCGCGGTCCCTGCTACGACCACCTCTGTTTCACCACGAGCGACGTCGAGGGAACGTGGCGCAGGGCCGTTGCAGCCGGGGTCCCACCCCTCGCCGAGCCCCGGTTCCACCCGGAGTGGGATGCGACCGTTGCGTGGCTCTACGACGCCGACGGCACGCACATCGAACTGATGACACCGGTCCCGCCCGAGGCGTTCGGAGAAGCAACCGGCGGCGCCTGCACCTCCCGGTACGTCGATGGATGGAAGCGGGACGTCCCCGTCTCCCCCAGGCCGGAAGGGAAGCCTCAGATCACGGTGTGAGCCGGTTGGCTCCTACACGGAGAGGAGCCGCGCCGGGTTGCCGGCGGCGACGAGATCGACCTGGTCGTCGGGGTATCCGGCAGCACGCAGGTTCGGCAGCAGCCAGCCCGGCACCCTGGTGAACCCGGTACCGGCGTACCTGCTGGCGCAGAGTTTCCAGCTCGCGTCGTGGCCTACCACCACACGGTCCCCGTAACCGGCCTGCATCATCTTGGCGACGATGATCGCTTGCTGGATCTCGGGCTGTTCGATGAACCCCACCAGCTCCATGTTCGTCACCATGCCGAAGGTGTCGACGCAGATCGTGACACCTTCGTCGGCGACCCGCGCCAGGAACTCGATGTCGATGGTGAACGAGTCAGGGTCGCGCAGGATGCCTGCGAGGTCCCGGTTCCCCGCGAGGTTCTGTGAGTGGCCCCAGATGAGGCGCTCGGGATCGGCGCCCGCCTCGACCAGGATGCCGAGCATCTCCCACGAGTCGTCGGGGGAGAACTCCAGACCGTTGTGGACCATCATCGCAAGACCCGTCTCCGCCTGTGCCCGGGCACAGGCGGTGAGCGCCCGCAGCGTCGGGTCGTCGAGCACGTTGGCCGCGGCTTTGATGATCCCCGGCTTGACATCGGTGCCGTCCAGCCCGTTCTCCACCTCTCCGAGGATGAACGCCGTCATGTCGTCGACCGACATCTCGAAGTACTCGGGGGGCCAGACCTCATGGGCGTACAGACCGGTCGCCGCCACGATCTTGACGCCGGTCTCGTCCGACAACCGGCGCATCTCTCCCGCCTTCCTCGACATCGCCTTGGTACTCACCGAGACGATGCAATCCCCGCCCGCTTCCCGGTACAGCTCGAGTTCCTCACGAGCGATGTCGGGATCGGTCCAGTCCCAGTACGAAGGCTCCGGGATGAACGCACCGGCGTACAACGCTCGCAGGTTCCGCAGCGAGATCTCGCCGGGCTCGAACGGAAGCTCGCCGCCGAAGTGCTCCAGGATCGGAGCCGCGTACTGGTCGATGTAACCACCCTCCTGCAAGGCGTTCCCCACACCGACGAACACGTGGTCGTGCATCGACGTGACACCCAGATCCTGCGGTGGCATCTCGCCGGTGACGGTGATGATGTGCTTTCCCATGTCGATCCCTCCGATCGCTGGTCGATCACTCCCTGCGGTCACCGACCGCCATCAGCGCCAGAAGCTCGTAGGCCATGTTGGCTGCAGCCACGGTCGTGATCTCGGCGTGGTCGTAGACGGGTGCCACCTCGACGATGTCGGCGCCGACCAGGTTCACTCCGCTCAGCCCGCGCAGGATCCCTGCGAGCTCTCGTGTCGTGAACCCCCCGATCTCGGGCGTGCCGGTACCGGGGGCGAACGCAGGATCCAGCACGTCGATGTCGATGCTGACGTACACCGGATGATCGTCGATGCGCTCGCGGACCCGTTCCACGACCCCACGGATCCCGATGTCTTCGATCTCCCAAGTCCCGACGACGGAGAAGCCCATGCTCGCATCCTCGCTCAAGTCGCCGGGCGTGAACAGTGGGCCGCGGATCCCGACATGCAACGAGTGGTCGCGGATGAACAGCCCCTCTTCGGCTGCTCGCCGGAACGGCGTTCCATGTGTGTGAGGCGCCCCCATGTAGGTGTCCCATGTATCGAGGTGGGCATCGAAGTGCACGAGGGCGACCGGGCCGTACACCTTGGCGACCGAGCGCAGAAGCGGGAAAGCGATGGTGTGGTCCCCTCCGAGGGCGATGAAGCTGGGGGCTGCCTCCAGGGCGGCCGTCGAGCCTCGCTCGATCTGATCGATCGCGTCCTCGATGATGTACGTGCTGACGTTGAGGTCGCCACCATCGACGACCTGCTGGGAGTGGAACGGCTCCACCTCCAGGGACGGGTGGTAATTGCGCAGCAAGCGAGAGCCCTCCCTGATCCCCTTCGGCCCGAACCTCGCTCCCGGCCGATACGACGTGCCGATGTCGAAGGGGACTCCGAGCACCGTCACATCCCAGGAGGTCACCAGGTCGGGAGTCGGCAGCCTCGCGAACGTACAGGGGCCGGCGAAACGCGGGAAGTCGCGCGCATCGGGTGGGCCCACGCGGCCATCCGCTTCGGTGTACTCGATGCCCATCTCGATCCTCCCCTCCCGAACGTTGTGAGCCTATCGAACGATAGGCTAGTCGACTCGCGAGGCCATCGCCACCGAACAGGGCGATGCACCGGGACGACCGCTCAGTCGATGTCGATGGAGGCCGCTCCCGAACGGATGTCGTCGAGGGTCTCGAGTTCGCGCACCATGGCGCGAATGGCGAACGAAGCGAGCTGGTCGGCGACCTCGTCGGCGTCCGGCACTCCCTTGCCTGCGAGATCGGCGATGTTCCCGAGGATCATCCACGTGATCGCGCGCTGCGCGAAATCCGGGTCGACCTCCACGAACTCGCCGTCGGTGATCGCCTGCTCGATCATGGAGCGACGGGACTTGCGCAGACGATCGAGCCGATCCTTCCAGGGAGCGAAGTCCGGGTCGGACATGACGGTATCGTCCGTGATGCCCGCGAGGTTGTACGGCGAGCGACACAGGAAGGCGATGTCCCACACGAGGTACCGGTACAGGCGTGTGGCTGCCGAACCCTCCGATCGTGCGAGGCGCTCGGCCATCTCCGGGGCCTCACCGAGATCGAAGTCGAGGAGCGCCTGCATGATCGCGTGCTTCGAATCGAAGTGGTGGAACAGCGACGGCTGGCTCACGCCGACGGCTGCAGCGATCTCCCTCGTCGAAGTGCCGTAGTAGCCCCTCGTCGCGAACAACCGCGAAGCTTCCCGCAGGATGCGCTCACGCGTCGGAGCGCCACGCTTCACGCCGATCGTCGGGGTCATCTCCGCCTCCTTCATTCGGGGCAGGTTACCGGGGATCGGGCCGGCCGCCTCACACCGGCACATCGGCGGCGGGCAACGAGCACGCCGGATCCTCCGGCTTCTCCACCACTGCCACGACTCCTGCCCGCACCGTCGGAAAAGAGCGGTAGCACGTTTACCTATCAACTGATAGGCTAGGCTCGCCGCCGGGGAACGGGCAAACCGGCCGGTGCGATAATCCGCTGCGGTACGCGAAGGAGTGAGCAGATTGGGACGATTCGGATTCGTGCTTCGCAGGATCCTTGGTGCGATCCCCCTGCTGATCGGGATCACGCTCTTTACCTTCATCCTGCTTCAACTCGTCCCGGGTGATCCCGCTCTCACGCTCGCAGGCCCTCGTGCGACCGAAGAGCGTGTCGAGGCCATCCGTGAGGAACTCGGCCTCGATCGATCTCTCCCCGCCCAGTACGTCGCGTACGTCGGCAATCTCCTACAGGGCAACCTAGGGCAATCCATTCGTTCGAAGGAGCCCGTCACCTCCATCATCCGTGAGCGCACACCCGTGACCGTCTGGCTCCTCGGCGCCGCGCTCATCCTGTCCGTGTCGATCGCGGTTCCCCTCGGTGCACACGCGGCCAGACATCGCGGAGGCTGGATCGATCATGCGATCCGCGTGGTGAGCACGTTCTTCCTCACGATGCCACCGTTCTGGGTCGGGCTCATGCTGCTGCTCGTGTTCGCTCTCGGCGCCGGATGGTTCCCCGTCGGCGGTTTCGGCGAAACGACCGCGGAGCGGCTCCGGGCCATCGCCCTTCCCGCGTTCACCCTGGCGTTGTGGATCTTCCCGATCCAGCTCCAGTCCTTCCGCTCCTCGATGATCGATGTCGACGGCTCGGACTACCTCCAGGCCGGTCGCTCGATCGGGCTCGAGGGCTTGACGCTCTTCAGGCGCTACATCCTGAGGAACGCGACGGCCGCCATGGTCACGCTACTGGCGGTCCAGATGGGGTTCATGCTCTTCGGTGCCGTGATCGTGGAGACGACGTTCAACCTCAATGGACTCGGCGATGCCATGGTGCGCGCCGTCAGCGGGAGGGACTTCGCCGTCGTCCAGGGCATCACCATCGTCTTCGCCGTGGCGGTGATCGCAATCAACCTCCTGGCGGATGTCATCGTCGCCGCTCTCGACCCGCGAGTGGAGATCCAATGAAGCTTCGTAGACGCTCCCGATCTGGAAGGCTGGCGGTCGAACCGGCAGATCCGGTCGCGGCCAAGCCTCCGGTACCGACATCCCTCAAGATCGGGGCAGCCATCCTCGGCATCTTCGTCGTCGTCGCCGCCTTCGCCCCCCTCATCGCGACCCACGATCCCGCGTTCCAGGATCTCACCGACAAGCTCGCTTCACCGTCGGCCGAGCACTGGCTCGGTACCGATCAGCTCGGCCGGGATGCGTTCTCGAGACTCGTGTACGCTGCACGCACCGACCTCATCGTCGGGTTCCTCGCAGCGCTCTTCCCGCTGATCCTCGGAACGACCCTCGGTGCCATTGCAGGGTTCTTCGGAGGATGGGTCGACACCGTCATCAGCCGCGTCGCCGATGCGGTCCAATCCTTCCCGGTGTACGTGTTCCTCATCGCTCTCGTGTTCGTGCTCGGCACCGGCGTGATGCCCATCCTCGTCGCGTTCACCGCTATCGCCTGGGTGCCTTACACGCGACTCATCCGCACCGAGATCCTGCGAGCGAAGGGACTCGACTACGTCGCCGCCGCCGTCGTGGCCGGCCTACCGCACCGCAGGATCCTGTTCCGACACGTACTCCCCAACTCGGTACGCCAGACGGTCGTCTACTTCATGTCCGACGTGATCCTGGCGACCGTGACGCTGGCCACGCTCTCCTTCCTCGGGCTGGGCCTTCCCGTCGAGCAACCCGAATGGGGCCGGATGATCAGCGAAGGGAGGACGTTCCTGCGTAATCAATGGTGGCTCTCGACAGTGCCCGGGCTCGTGATAGTGGCTCTCGGTATGGGCTACGCCCTGATCGGAGACGGTCTTGCCCAGCGACTGAGAGGGGACGGATGACCACGGCACTCGAAGTTCGGAACCTCTCGGTCGAGATCACCCGCCACGGCCACACCATCCGGCCGGTGGACGACGTGTCCTTGTCCGTCGACGCCGGCGACTGTCTCGGGCTCGTCGGCGAATCGGGGGCCGGCAAGAGCATGACCCTCAAGGCGATCCTCGGCCTCCTCCCCAAAGGCGCCCGAGTGACCTCCGGCGAGCTGCTGCTGCACACGGCGGAAGGCACACTCGCGTCGATCGATCCCATCTCCGTGCGCGGACATGGAATATCGATGGTGTTCCAGGAACCGATGACCGCACTCAACCCCACCCGCCGGGTCGTCGACATCATCGCCGACGGCGCCAGGGCTCATCGCGACATGAGTAAGAGTGAGGCACACGAGACCGCCGTGCGACTGCTCGGCGAGGTCGGTGTTCCTGCCCCCGAGCGCCGTGCTCGAGCCTGGCCTCACCAGCTATCGGGGGGCCTACGCCAGCGCGTCATGATCGCGATGGCGCTTGCGACCGAACCCGATGTACTGCTGTGTGACGAGCCCACCACAGCCCTCGACGTCACCGTGCAGGATCAGATCCTCGGCCTCCTCGACCGCATCCGCCGTGAACGCGGCCTGTCGATCATCTTCGTCACCCACGACCTCGCGGTGATCGGCCAGGTTGCCCAGGAGGTCGCCGTGATGTACGCGGGGAGAGTCGTCGAGACCGGGCCGGTACGTCCCGTGCTGGACCGGTCGCTCCATCCCTACACCAACGCACTCGTCACATCGATCCCTCATGTCGACATTGGGACGGATCAGCGGCTCCGAACGATCGAGGGAGCACCTCCCGACCCGGCGAACTTCCCACCCGGCTGTCGTTTCTCTCCCCGGTGCCCCTTCGCCCAACCCGACTGCACCCGCGCCGAGCATGTGCTCGTCGAGCAGGCAACCGATCACCGCACCGCGTGCATCCATCCCGAAGCGCTCGCATCGATATCCGTGGAGGGCTCACCATGACACTGCTCGAGATCCGCGACATCACGGTCGAGTTCCCTCAGCCCCGATCGTTCGTCGACATGCTCACACGCACGCCCCGACCGGCGCTTCGGGCGGTCGACCACGTCGACCTCTCGGTGGAGCGCGGTGAGATCCTGGGCGTCGTCGGTGAGTCCGGGTGTGGGAAGTCGACACTCGCCCGAGCCATCGTCGGCCTCGTCGAACCGGTAGGAGGTGAGGTCCTCTACGACGGAACCCCGTTGACGTTCGACCGGCACTCGAACCGCCGGCGTATCCAGATGGTCTTCCAGGATCCTGCCAGCTCGCTCAACCCCTCGATGACGATCGGGTCGATGCTCGCCGAACTGATCGCGTACCACCATCTGCGTCCTCCCGAGCAGGTCCAGGACCGGTGCGAGGAGCTGATGGACCTCGTGAACCTCCCAAGACGGTACCTCGCCTACCGGCCCATGCGCCTCTCGGGTGGTCAGCGGCAGCGAATCGGTATCGCCCGTGCCCTTGCTCTCGAACCGGACCTCCTCATCGCCGACGAGTCCGTCGCCGCGCTCGACGTGTCCGTGCAGGCATCGATCCTCAACCTGCTGCTCGACCTTCGCGACGACCTGGACCTGACGATCATCCTCATCTCGCACGATCTCGCGGTCGTGCGCAACGTATGTGACCACGTCGCCGTCATGTACCTCGGGAACATCGTCGAGTCGGGACCAACTGCCGAGCTGTTCTCGTCTCCCGCCCATCCCTACACGACGGCGCTACTCGCCGCCGCCCCTTCTTTCGACGGATCGAGACCCCCGGGCAACGCCAGGCTCGAAGGTGAGCCGCCGAGTCCCCTCGCCCGACCGTCGGGCTGCCCGTTCAACCCCCGGTGCCCACTCGCCGACGACGAATGCCGAACCGTCATGCCACCGCTCGCTATCAGCGATGGCAGACTGGTCGCGTGCCACAAGCCGTTCGCATCCAGCCGGCAAGGTGCCCGGACCGCCGGACCACCCACCGGGGAGTAGCGAGGTAGGGATCGACCAATGTGAGTACCAACGAGAGGGAGGGAACCCGCAGGTTCCCTCCCTCTCGTTGCGATGCTGTGCTCGCGCGTGGCCCTACTCGTTGGTCACCACAGCCTCGGTGAAGCGAGGCAAGCTGATCTTGCCCTGGATCAGCCCATCGACGTTCTGCGATGCCCGCACGAGGCTCTTGTTGTACAGCGCCAGGAGCGCCGCATTGTCGGCGATCCAGTCCTCGAAGCCGGTGAACGCTTCGCCCTTGGCCGAGCCGTCCGCCGCTCCGACGTACTGCACATAGGTATCGAGCAACGACGCCGTGTCGTAGCCACCGAACACGCCTCCGGAGCCGAAGACGAAGACGATGGATTCCGATCCGGAGGGAACGACGAACCCGTAGTTGAAGATGCCCAGCTCGTGGCCTCCCGAGAATCCCTTCTCGAAGAACGCCACCAGATCGAGCAACTCGATCTCGATCTCGATGCCGACGTCGGCGAGTTGCTGCTGGATGATCTGCGCGGCGGACTCGAACTCGGTGAACCCGATCGGGATCATCATCGACAGCTTCAAGCCCTCGGAGACACCTGCCTCGGCAAGCAGCTCACGTGCCTTGTCGGGGTCGTAGGTGACCGGGTTCGTCGGCCCGGGGCCGAGGTCGGGCCACAGGTCGTCGGGTGCTTCGAACCCTGCCACAGGGCGGGAGTACCCGGATGTGACACCCTCGCGCAGCACATCCCGGTCGATCGCGTACGTGATGGCCTGGCGAACCCGTACATCTGCGAGGGCCTCGGCCTGGCTGTTGAGGAACACGAACACGTTCTCGAGCACAGGGAACTCTTCAACGGTGCCCGGAAGGCTGTCGATCAGCTCGAACGGCGGGTTCCGCCACACGTTGATCTCACCGTTCTCGTACGCGAGGAGCCCCGCGTTGGGATCGGAGATCGTCTTGTAGACGAGTTCGTCGATCTTGGGACGGCCCCGCCAGTAGTCGTCGAAGGCGCTCAACACGACCTCGTCACCCGGTGTCCACGACTCGTACTTGAACGGTCCGGCGCCGATCGGGTTGGCGAAGAACTCGTCACGCGACTTGCCTCCGAAATCGTTCGGGTAGATCGGCACGTAGAGCACCGACAGCAGCGCAGGCAGGTCGTAGTTCGGGAAGGGCATGGTGATGACGATCGTCGAATCGTCGGGTGCCTCGAACGTCATGTCGGCGAGAGCGAACCCCCAGTTGGCTCCGGCCTGGGCCGTGTTCAACGAGAAGAGGACATCCTCGGCGGTGACCGGGGAGCCGTCGTGGAAGAGAACACCGTCGCGTAGCTTGAACGTCACCTGCGTCCCGTCGTCGTTGTACTCCCACGACTCGGCGATCTCGCCCTCGACCCCGAGGCGATCGTCGGTCTGGCGGGTCAGCCAGCCGTAGACCTGTTCGTGAACCGACAGCGTGAACGTTCCGGCGACCGCGAGCTCGATATCGAACGACTCGAGATCCTCCGCTCCGGCGTA
>JAJRYI010000197.1 GCA_024275815.1 Actinomycetes bacterium
CAGGATGGAGGACCCTACTTCTCTCTTTGGGGCAGCAGTGATGATCACGATGCGTCCGATGTGCTCAGCAGGCCGAGGATCTCATCCTCCCGCAGGACGTGATCGGCGGTCTTTGCCGTCGCGAGGATCTTGTCCACCGTTACGTCGTCAGGGTCGTAGCCACGCTTGGTCAGCCACGCGACTGCGTTCGCTTTGCCGCTCATGGGGCCGACCGTGATCTCCTGCTCCCGACCGAGGTCATCGGCGGGTACCCCGCTGTAGATGCGGTTGGCGAGCCACGTGTCGCCGGTGCGCAGCGCCTTGAGCACGGCAGCGGCGTGAACGCCCGTGGAGGTCTCGAAGGCATCCTTGCCGATGCCGGGGCAGTTGTTCGGAATCGGCGTGTCGGTGGCCTGAGAAACGATGTCGCAGTACGCGGGAAGTCCGGTGAGATCGGCATCGAGCCAGCCGAGGAGCTTCAGGTTGACGAGCAGTGTCTCCATCGGTGTGTTCCCAACGCGCTCACCGATGCCGAGGGCGCATCCGTGGACCCGGTGCGCTCCTGCCGAGAGCGCTGCGAGGGAGTTGATGACCGACAGGTTGCGGTCGCGGTGCCCATGCCAATCGATCTTGACGTCCTCGCCGCTCTCGTCGACGATCTCGACGGCGAGCTTGACGAGCGCCCGCACACCCCACGGTGTGGCATGGCCGACGGTATCGGACAGACAGATCCGCCTGGCACCTGCTTCGATGGCGGTCTTGTAGACACGGCGCAGAACCTCAGGGCGAGACCGGGTCGTGTCCTCGGTGACGTACATGACCTCGAGACCCTCTTTGCGTGCAAGCGAAACGGCATCGTGTGTGGTCTTGACGAGGAACTCGACGTCCCAACCCTCGACGAACTGACGGATCGGGCTCGAACCGAGGAACAGGGACGCCTCGATGGCAACCCCGGATCGCTGTTGCGCCTCGGCGATCGGAAGGAGGTCTGAAGCATGTGTGCGTCCGGCACAGTTCGGTTCGATGTCGAACCCCTCACGCTCGATCTCCTCGGCGAGCGCGACGACGTGGTCGAGGACGACGGGGTCGGCACCGGGGTAGCCGATGTCGGCGGCGTGGATGCCGAGGGGAGCCATCGCGTGGAGGATCTCGAGCTTCTCGTCGAGGCTGGGGTGGCGGATCGAAGGGCTTTGTAGGCCGTCTCGGAGGGTCTCATCGTCGATCTCGACCGTACGCGGCTGCGCGATCTCCCCTTCTCCGATCACGTTCCAGTCGTAGAGAAGTTCCTGCTCCTTCGCACGGTTCGTGGCTCCTGGTATCACGTCTGTCACGTCATCGCCTCCTGGGAACGTCAGCCGTCCGGCCGTTCGGTTGGCTCCACATCAGACTCCCAGCGTGTGAGGCTCGTGGCAATCCCCCTCCTGTGTCATTTTCGTGATGCGAATACATCACTACATGAGCCCAGGATCGGTCTCGAACACGGTCGTTGAGGGGTATGTGAGACCGATGCATCACACAAATAGAGCCGCTAGCCCATTGACGGAGATAGGCGTCGGGGAGGACACTCGTGTGAGTCGACCGAACGGCCGGACGGTTGCGCGCTCGTTGTCAACCCCCCGGCCAACTGAAGGAGGACCAGTGTCTGGATCTGGCGTTGGAGTGTCGTTCCGCCCGGGTGAACTCGAAGTTCGCCCCGACGGAACAGGGAACCTACTTGGGAGCCGATGTCGGGCCTGCGGCGCCCACTTCTTCCCGGTACGCGAAGCGTGCGCGGGGTGCCTGAGCCAGGACCTCGAGACGGTCGCGTTCTCGACGGAAGGGATCTTGTACACCTACACGGTGGTGCGCCAGTCGATCCCTGCCTTCGAGGTGCCGTACATACTCGGGTACGTCGACTTCCCCGAAGGCGTCCGCATCATGGGACAGATAGCCGGGATCGAACCCGGCGACATCACGATCGGCATGCCGATGGTCCTATCGATCGAACCCTTCGGCACCGATGACGATGGGAACCCACTGACCGGCTACCGGTTCCGACCCAGGGAGACGAACTGATGACTGATGTGCACGTTGTCGGCGTTGGGATGACCCGCTTCGGGAAGCACCCCGACAGCGACGCAACAGATCTCGGCGCAGCCGCGTTCCTCGAGGCGATCGCCGACGCAGGGATCGATCCGAGGCTCGTCGAGTCCGCCTACGTCGGCCATGTCTTCCAGGGCATGGTGACCGGCCAGAGGATCCTCGCACAGGTCGGCCTCGCCGGACTGCCGCTGTCGAACGTCGAGAACGCCTGCTCCAGTGGCGCTACGGCGATCAGGGAAGCGTCCCTCGCCATCCGGGCGGGTGAGAACGACGTCGTCGTCGCGATCGGCACCGAACACCTCACCAGCAAGTTCGCCGGAGCTCTCACACCGGACCCGAGCGATCCCGAAGCTGCCGTCGGAGCCACCATGCCGGGTGTCTACGCCATGCGTGCCCGCCGCTACATGGAGGAGTTCGGCATGACGAGGGAACAGCTTGCGCTGATCCCCGTCAAGAACAAGTCGAATGCGGCACAGAACCCCCTCGCTCACTTCCGCAAGGAGATCACGGTCGAAGACGTGCTCGAGTCTCGAGCGATCGCCGATCCCCTGCGCCTGCACGACTGCTCCCCCGTCACCGATGGCTCTGCTGCAGTGATCCTCATGAGTGACACTGCAATGAAGAAGTACGGGAACGGGCGGGCGATCCGTCTAGCTGCCTCGACCCTGCGCTCGGGATCCGTCGACGTCGAGCCGACATCGATGACCTACGAGCCACTGACGTGGTTGACCGCCAAGGAGGCGTACGACAAGGCCGGGATCGGCCCGGAGGACGTCGACTTCGCCGAGGTGCACGACTGCTTCTCGATCGCTGAGGTTCTCCGTGTCGAGGGTCTCGGGCTGTTCGAGCAAGGGTCCTACCCCTGGGCGGTCGAACGTGGTGAGGCCAACATCGGTGGGCGCCTCCCGATCAACCCCAGCGGTGGGCTCATCGGTAAGGGCCACCCACTCGGCGGTACCGGCGTTGCACAGGTCGTCGAACTCGTCCGACAGCTTCGTGGCGAAGCCGGTGTGCGTCAGATCGAAGGTGCACGGATCGGTGTTGCGCACTGTCGTGGAGGAAAGGCCGTCGGCATCGAAGGAGCTGCGTGCACGGTTCAGATCCTGGTTCGGTGATACCGACACGTTCGCTCCAAAGACCCCTGCCGTTCGTTCTGATGCGTGGCGGGACGAGCAAAGCCGTCTTCCTGGCAGGCGAGTCCCTCCCCGCGCCAGGTCCCGCACGCGACGCGTTGATCCTCGCCCTGTTCGGCAGCCCGGATCCGAGACAGATCGATGGCCTCGGTGGAGCAGACCTGCTCACGTCCAAGCTCGCGATCATCGATGCTGCAAGTCGTCGTGATGCGGACCTCGACTACACGTTCGCCCAGGTGTCCATCACCGAGGCGAAGGTCGACTACGACATCAACTGCGGCAACATCTCGGCAGCTGTTGGTGCCTTCGCCGTCGATGAGGGGCTGGTCACCGTCACAGAGCCGGTGACGGTCGTGCGGATCCACAACACGAACACCGGGAGGATCCTCCTGGCAGAGGTGCCGGTGCTCGACGGTGCTGCCGCCATCGAGGGTGACTACGTCGTGCACGGTGTGCCGGGATCTGGTGCACCGATAGCGCTCGATTTCTCCCAGACGGCGGGAGGCATCACCGGTTCTCTTCTGCCGACCGGCAACGAAGTCGACCAGCTCGATACGACGATCGGGACCGTTGCCGCAACGATCGTGGACCTTGCCAACCTCACCGTCTTCTTCCACGCATCGTCCGTCGGCATGGCAGGAACCGAGGGCCCGGGAGAGTTCACCGACGAGCACCTCACCGCCGTCGCCGCCGTCAAGGAGGCAGCAGCATCCCTCCTCGGCATGGCGACCGATGGCCTCACTCCCGTCCCTGCGATCGTCTCGCCCCCTGCCCTCTACACGAGCTTCGCGAGCGGAGAGACCATCGAGGCAGCCGACATCGACCTCGTTGCAAGGGTCGTCGGTGGCAGGCCCCCGGTGCTCCACAAGGCCTACCCCGGAACACTGGCTGCGTGCACCGGCGTGGCTGCCCGAATCCCCGGTACGACCGTCTCGGACGTTGCTAGACGATCGGACTCCGACGACCTGACGATCGGCCACACGAGCGGCATCATGCCCGTACGTGCCAGGGTCACCGGTGGCGACGGTTCGTGGAGCGTCGAGGAGGCGGTCTACCATCGCACCGCCCGTCGTATCGCGGAGGGAACCGCCTTCATTCGCAACGTCGTGACGTCAAACGATCGAGAGAGGAACCCTGATGGAGTCGAGTAACCAGAGGTACTCGTGGCGCATGGTCGAGGCCGGTCAACCCCTCGAGCGCCACGACGACGCAGCCACCGAACCCGGACCGGGCGAGGTCCTCATCGAGGTTGCGGGATGCGGGTTGTGCCACACCGACATCGGGTTCCTCGACGGCGACGTCGCTACCAAAGCGGGCCTTCCCATCGTCCTCGGCCACGAGATCGCAGGGACCGTGATCGATGCAGGACCCGGTGCCGAAGACTGGGTGGGCAAGGACGTCCTCGTCCCCGCCGTCATCCCATGCGAGGATTGCGCGATGTGCCGCGCCGGGCGCGGCAACGTCTGTACCAACCAGTTGATGCCGGGCAACGACCTCGATGGTGGTTTCGCCACCCACGTGACCCTTCCCGCTCGCGGCCTCGCCGTCGTGGGCAACCTCCCATCGGGCTACGAACTCGCCGACATGTGCGTGATCGCAGACGCCGTCACGACCCCACTCCAGGCGGTCAGGAGAGCGGACGTGGGAGAGGGAGACTTCGTCGTCGTCGTCGGCACCGGGGGTGTCGGCGGATACGCTGTGCAGGTGGCTGCGGCAAGCGGGGCGACCGTCATCGCACTCGACATCGACGACGCACACCTGACCCCGCTGCTCGATCACGGAGCGGCAGGCACCCTCAACATCCGCGGGCTGAGTGCCCGCGACGTCCGTGGAGCGGTCCGCGAACAGGCAGCGACCCACGGAGCAGGCAACGCCGGATGGAAGATCTTCGAGTGTTCGGGAACCGCAGCAGGCCAGGAGACGGCGTACAGCCTCCTCGGGCCCGCCGGCACCCTGGCCGTCGTGGGCTTTACGATGGACAAGGTGACGATCAGGTTGTCGAACCTGATGGCCTTCGATGCGACCGCCTTCGGAAGTTGGGGATGCCCTCCACAGCGCTACCCGGAGGCCATCGACCTCGTCACGTCCGGCAAGGTTGCTCTGGTCCCCTTCACCCGTAAGGCGCCGATGGCCGACCTTCCCAGGATTCTCGAAGAAGCACACGGCAGAAGCGACCCGAGGCGCACGATCCTCATCCCATGAAAGGCGAAGACACATGGAGTTCGTAAACCACGATCTGACACCCGAGCGCGAGTTCAACGAGATCCTCTATGAGGAGCGCCCCGTTTTCGACGCTGCCGGCGAATCCGTCGACGGCCTCCACGCCGTGTGGATCACCCTCGACAACCCGAGGCAACTCAACTCCTACACGACCGAGTCGGTGAAGGAAGTCATCCTTGCGTTCCGACGCGCATCGGTCGACCGTGCTGCTGTAGCCGTCGTGTTCACCGGCAGCGGAGACCGGGCGTTCTGCACCGGTGGCAACACCGAGGAGTACTCCGAGTACTACGCGGGACGACCCGGGGAGTACCGCCAGTACATGCGCCTCTTCAACGACATGGTGAGCGCCATCTTGATGTGCGACAAGCCGGTCATCAACCGTGTCAACGGTATGCGGATCGGCGGTGGTCAGGAGATCGGGATGGCATGCGACTTCTCCGTCGCCTCGGACCTCGCCAGGTTCGGCCAGGCCGGCCCCAAGCACGGCTCTGCGCCCGACGGTGGCTCGACGGACTTCCTCCACCTGTACGTCGGGTGGGGAGACGCCATGGCGAGCTGTGTGCTGTGCGATCCGTGGAGTGCGCATGAGGCTCTCCGGCTCGGACTCGTCAACGACATCTTCCCCGTCCTCAAGGTCGATGGTGAGTTCATCCCCAATCCACTCGTCGTCACGGACCGTTACCTCGACCAGTGGGGCAAGATCATCCACGGTAGGCCGAAGGAAGGCGACGAGCTCGCCGCAGGCAAGGAGCTCCTCAAGTCCGGGACGATCGACTTCTCGATGCTCGATGCAGGGATCGACACGATGATCACGAAGATCCTCTACACGATGCCCGACTGCACGATCAAGACCGTCGAGTCTGTGCGCAAGAAGAAGCTCGAGCACTGGGATCGTAACAAAGAGAGCAACCGCGCCTGGCTGTCGTTGAACATGATGACGGAGGCCAAGGCCGGGTTCCAGGCGTTCCATCGTGGTTCGAGAGAGGTTGGAAGGGAAGTCGACTACGTCGAGCTCCGCCGTCGCCTCGCTGCGGGTGAGACGTGGGGAGATGAGCTCATCGAGGCCATCTCGCCCCAGTACACCACAGACGCATGAGCGACACCTGGATCCGATACGACGTCACCCGAGACGGGGCCGTCCACACGATCACGCTCGACAAGGCGCCGGGGAACGTCATCGACATCGCCCTGTGCGAACAACTCCGGCCCGCCATCGCTGATGCAGCGGCATCCCCCAGGGGCAAGGTCCTCGTCCTGCGGGGAGCGGGCAAGCACTTCTCGTTCGGCGCCAGTGTCGAAGAACATCTCCGCGAGACGGCACCGGCCATGTTGGGTGCCCTCGGCGGCGTCATTCGCGACCTCATCGGGTTCCCCTACCCCACGGTTGTTGGAGTGCAGGGGAGCTGCCTCGGTGGCGGCCTCGAGCTCGTGCTCGCGTGCGGCATCGTCATCGCCGAGGAGTCTGCGACGCTTGCAAGCCCCGAGATACAACTCGGGGTCCTTCCCCCCGCTGCCACGGCGCTACTTGCAGGCCGGGCAGCCGAGGATGTCCTCCTCACGGGACGGAGCTTCACCGCCGCTGAGGCCAGGGACATCGGCATCGTCAACGTCCTCGCACCATCAGGAGAGCTCGGCACCACCGTCGAGGGGTTCGTCGAGAAGCACTTCGTACCGAGGTCACCGCTCTCGCTGCGCCTCGCAACCAAAGCGGTACGCGATCTCACCCGTGGTGAACTCGTTCGCCGTCTAGAGGAAGCCGAGCGCATCTATCTCGAAGAGCTTCTTCCCACACACGACGGCGTCGAGGGGATCCAGGCGTTCCTCGACAAGCGCCCACCGGAGTGGAAGAACGCCTGAGACGAGCGACGCCTGTCACGCCGTCGCCTGTGTGGCCTTCTTCCGGGTGAAGATGGCCACGTACGCAGAACACGCCGTGACCGCACACGTCGTGCACGCCTCCCCGAAGCTGTCGGGGTCGAGCGGCGTCGTCGTCGTTTCGAAGCCGAGGGTCCCATAGAGCTCCTCGAGTTCACCGATCCGTTGCGGGTCGGTCACCGTGCGTTGCTCCCACCCCTCTGCTTCGAGAGTGGGAGCCTTCAACACCTGCACGCCGCTCGAGCAGTAGATCGGCTCGGAGCCACCTGCCGGGTTCACACTGTCACTCCTGCCCCCGCCGGAACAGCACCAGCCTCGGCGAGTTTCTCGAGCCTGCGACGTCCGAGGATCGCACATCCGAGAGCGAGAACGTACTGAACCATTTCGGGATCGGGAACGTTGACCTCTGCCTCGAGCAGGTCACTGACCGTCTTGCCCATCGTTTCGAACCGCAAGATCCCGCCGATGAGCGTGTACTCGGGTTCAGCCCTGACCCGCTTCATCAACTGTACGGAACGTCCGGTGAGCGACTCGATGGCTCCCTGCATGATGTCTGCCGGTGCCGTGCCGAGCGAGAGATGGTTGATCACCTCGGACTCGGCGAACACGGCACACACACCAGAGATCGGGACGGGTTGCTTCGACGTCGACATCAGCACCGAGATCTCCTCGACGCTGTACCCCATGTAGCGGGCGGTCTTTTCGAGGAACGCTCCGGTACCGGCTGCGCACTTGTCGTTGAGACGGAACGAGAGCACCTTGGCGTGCTCGTCGATACGGCTCACCTTCATCGTCTGTCCGCCGATGTCGAGGATCGATCGGGTTCCGGGGAACAGGAAGGAAGCGCCCCTTGCACTTGCCGTCAGGTCCGTCACCTGCATGTCCTTGAAGTCGACCTGGTGGCGACCGGGGCCGGTTGCGATCACGTACGCGATGTCGTCGGCCGACAAACCCGCATCCGCGAGCGCCTCGTCGTAAACCGCACGGGCGACTTCCGTGAGACGGAAGCCGGTCGGCAGCATCGCCCTACCGATGATCTCGCCTTCTTCGGTCTGGATCATCGCCTTGGAGTAGGTCGACCCGATGTCGACGCCTGCTGTGATGATCACGATGTCACCTCCGCTGCACTCGCTACCGGGGCTCGGCCCGCCAGGACGTGGTCGAGGGCGAACAGTGCCGCACCGAGAGCGCCCATGTAATGGCAGTCCTCGCTGATGTTGAGGGGTTTCTCGAGTCGCTCCTCGAGCGCCTTGACCATCCCGATGTTCCGTGAGACTCCCCCGGTGAAGGTGATCTCGTCGTTGATCCCGACCCGGCGCATGAGCCCTGCCGAGCGTGAGGCGATCGACTTGTGGACACCCCACAAGATGTCCTCGATCTTTTTGCCCTTCCCCAACCACGCAAGAACCTCGGACTCAGCGAACACGGTGCACGTCGTGGAGATCTTGATGGGCTTCGTGCTCTTGAGCGACACAGCACCAAGGTCGTCGAGGGGGATGTCGAGCGCAGCGGCAGCGGCACCGAGGAAGCGTCCGGTCCCTGCTGCACACTTGTCGTTCATGCAGAAGTCGACGATCTCGCCTTCGGCGCTGACCGAGATGGCCTTCGTGTCCTGCCCGCCCATGTCGACGACCGTTCTCGTGTTCGGGAACAGGTGCACGGCGCCCCTGCCGTGACAGCTGATCTCGGTGACCTGTGTGTTGCCGAACGTCACGCGGTACCGCCCATATCCGGTACCAACGACGTACTCGACCTCTTCCTCATCGATGTTCTGACTGGCAAGCGCCTCGAGGAACGACTGCTCGGCCGCCTGGATGACGTTGGCACCGGTGTCGATCAACGCCCGACCAACGATGTCGCCTTTCTCGTCGACGATGACTGCTTTCGTTTGGGTGGAGCCGACATCGACTCCCGCTGCGTAGGCCACTGCGATCACCTCATCCTTTCTCGCCGGCGGCGGCTTGCTTGTGGCGGGACTCGAGACCTTCGAAGAAAGCGTCGATCCGGTTCTTCATCTGCGCTTCTGAGACGACACGACGATCCATCATGTCCGACTCGATGAACAGGCTCGGGATGCCGAGCTCGTCCGTCATGTGCTTGCGACCATCGGCAAGGCCCGTCGAGACCGTCCGACAGCTCTTGATCGGGTGGTAGATGATCCCGTCGACGTCGAACTCCTCCGCCATGTCTTTGAGGGCCACGTTCTGGTGGAACATCGAGTCCATCGCGTCGCGCACCGAGATGAGTGTTCCCTCAGCGAGGCTGGCGATCGGATCGGCGAGGTCGTACTCGAACCCGCGGTTCGTCCCTCCAGAAGCGAACCAGAGATAGGTCGAGTTGACGAACGTCCCACCCCAGTCGGTGAACAGTTCGTTGAACCGCCGGAAGATCGGGTAGCAGGGAACACCGACGAACAAGAGACGGTACTTCTCCTCGATGGTCTGGCCGATGCCGTGAGCAGCCTTGTACTCCATCTCCTCGACGAGCCGTTCGAAGTACCTCGCACCCTCTTCGGTGCCACGGAAACCGTTGGCAACACCGAGGAAGATGGTGCCGTCCGTGAGGGCGTTGAACAGTGACGGTTTCGAGTTGTTGAGTTCGAGGATCCGCTTCCAGGAGCGACTCATCGTGTTGGCGTGCGTGAGGACCTCGCGGAACTTGTCGATGTCGAACTTCTTACCGGTCACCTCTTCACACACCGTGATCAGCTCACGAAGCTGCACCTCGATGTACTTTCGGTCGGCCTCGAAGTCGGAGCTCCCCGGCCACGTCTGGCATCCGTCCTGGCGTGTACCGGGGATGTCGATCGTGAACACCGGTGTCTTGTACATGCGTTCCCAGATCTCGGCCCACTTGATGTAGGTGTTGCAAGCGTTGGTGAGAACCGTGAGGCTCGGTGGCGGGATCTTGGCCATCGGGTGTTGACCGCCCTGGAGCTGGGTCCCGACGTCGGCCTTGACGTACCCGCAGATGTCGGGTGAGTAGCCGTAACTCTCTGCGACCTCGAGGTACTCGTGGGCAACGTGACGCACAGCAGTCTGGAGGGAGTTGATCTCCGGGAAGACGACCGGGAGATCGAAGGACTTGAGGATCTCGTTGATACTTCCCATGACGAACACGTAGGCCGACTGGCCTCCGGTGTTGGCGGTGTGGTCGAGTTCGGTGAACCAGTCCCTGAACAGGGCGGCACCCTCCCGTGTTCCGCGTCCGACGATGTCCTCTGTGATATCGAGTGTGGTCATGTGCACCTCCCGGGGATCGTGATGTCTGTCATGCGAAGAGCAGGTGCTCGACGAACGTGGCGACTTGCAGTTCGAGCTGGTCGAAGGAGCTCATGTTCTCTTCGAACTCGCTGAGGAAGTACGAGATGCCCTCATCATCGAGCGCATGTGTGTAGGTGACCTGCTCCTCGAGGCCGGGTTCACACATCTTGGCTGCCGCGAGGATCGCTGCGTCTGCCCTCGACTCACGGATGCGGGTGAGGAGCATGTCCTCCTTCGGCTTGCGTGTGTCGTGCTGGACGGGGCTGTACGACGAGTGCTCTATGTAGGAGTACGCGAGGTTCTCGAGGGGGTCTCCGTCGGCAGCTACGTCTGTGGTGAGCCAACGCAGCCCGATCATGAAATCGTCGTCGACGACGTAGACCGTGCGACCCAGCATCCGGATGAGGTCGAAGGGGGGCTGTTCGCAGAACCCTCCCTCGAAGACGACCCGGATGCGATCTTCCGGCTTGATCGTCCGTTCCTTGATCAAGGGGAGCAACGTCGAGAGTAACTCGTTGTGCTCCTCGCGGGGGATCATCCCTGCAAGGGTGACGAGCGCATAGGCGTCCTCGGCTGCGATGAGCCATGGTGTCTCCCGCTTGATGTCGTAGAGCTCACGCATGAGTCGACGGTTCTCGTTGAAGACCTCGATCGAGTTGCGCAGGGCTTCATCGGTGACCTCGACCCCGGATACCTCTTCGGCCACCCGGCGGATGCGATCGTACTCGTGGCGGAGGTACTCGACACTCCCCGATGAGTTCGGGTTCTGTGGGAGGTAGAGGATCTGGCTCGGGTAGTCGACGTTGCGACCCCAGATGGCCGCGAGGTTCCGCGCAGCATCACAGATCGGATGCGAGATGAAGAGCTCCATCTCGACCTGGTTCGACAGCGCCATCTCGAGAGATGTCTTGAGGATGGAACACAGATAGGAGCCGAAGTGCGAGTCGGCCTGGTTCGGCTCCATCGGAGCACCACGAACCTTGAACGGGAGCATGCCTGCGGCGTGAATGATCTCCTCAGGGAAGTAGACCTGGAAGTGTCCGGCGACCTTGCCTCCGGCGTCTCTCCATCGTTGCACGGTCTCGAAGTCCGGAGACTCGACCATGTCTCGACATTCGAGGAGCGCGTCGTCGAGCGACTTGTTCCTCCACTCGTCGAACGTCCTCGTGGCCGTCATCGTCATTGCGTCCCTCCCATGGGTCGAGTTGCTGCACCGTCGAAAAACAGATCCACCACGTGCCCGAGTCGGGCCTCCGTGGTTCCATAGACGTGGTCGGCGTAGTCACCGATCACGACCTCCACCAGAGCAACGAAGGACCAGGAGAGGATCCGGGCGTCTCCCGGAGCGAGTTCGCCGTCGTGAATCCCATCCTCGATGATCTCTTCTACCCGCTCGGGCAGCGCCCGCTGATACGCGCGAACGAGACGATCCCGTTCCTCGCCACAGAAGACGTTGATGTCGCGTCGAACGAGTCTTGTGAGCTCCCGTTCTTCATAGGACAGTTCGAGGAAGTCTCTCGTCAGGCGTTCGAGACGATCGCGACAGGTTCCCTCCGATGCCACAGCCTTGTCGAACAGAACACGCTTGCGCTCGAGATCGTCGAGCATCATCGTGACGTAGAGCTGTTCCTTGCTCGCAAAGTGGTGGTAGAGGCCGCCCTTGGTCACGTCGGCTGTGGTGGCGATCATGTCCGTGGTGACGTCTGCGTAGTTGCTCGCAACGAACAGCTTCCTGGCTGCGGCGATGATCCTGGCCGC
>JAJRYI010000012.1 GCA_024275815.1 Actinomycetes bacterium
CAGATGCTGCTCGTGAAACATCTCGAGACGGACGGGCGTGAGATCCTCGTCGCATCCACGATGGCCGAAGGGAGGGAACTCCTCACGGAGACCACGGACCTGCTGATCCTCGACCTCTTCCTCCCCGATGCCGACGGCCGCCAACTCCTCACGGAACTCCGCAAGGATCCGGCTACGGCCGACCTCATCGTGATCGTTCTCTCGGGCTCCGACAGCGAGGTAGTGAGGGCAGAGTGTCTCGCCCTGGGTGCCAACACGTTCGTACCGAAGCCGTTCGATCCTGCATCCTTCGGGCCCCTCGTCGACTCCTTGCTTCGCTCCGATGCATCGACCGAGCTGCGGGGCGCTGCCGTGGCGGTTGCCGTACCCGATGAGCCGTCCGAGCCAACCGGGCCACAGTCGGTGCTGCTTGCTGAGGACGACGATCTCGTGGCAGCCCTCATCATGGACCGCCTTTCGAGAGACGGCTTCGAGCTGGTCCGGTGTGCCGACGGGGAGGCCGCTCTGGCTGAGGCCCGGAAGAACCCTCCAGATGTCGCCATTCTCGATGTCAAGATGCCCAAGATGGATGGCTTCGAGGTACTGAGCCACTTCCGTGAGATACCAGAGCTCTCGGACACCGCAGTGATCGTGTTGACCGCGTTGGGAAGCGAACACGACGTGGTGCGCGGCTTCGACCTCGGGGCGGATGACTACGTGCTCAAGCCCTTCTCACCAACAGAGCTCGCCGCGAGGGTCCAACGTTTGGCGGCCCAATCGTGAGGGTGCTCTTCGTCGATGACGATGCGTTGATACGCAAGCTCGGTGAGTTCGCGTTTGAAAGAATCGGTGGGATGACAGTCATCACCGCGGCGAACGGTGAGGAGGCTCTCGCCGTCGTGGACACGGAGCATCCCGATGTGATCGTGATGGATTTCATGATGCCGGGCATGAACGGCGATGAGGTACTCGAGGTCCTCCAGTCGCGTTCGGACACGAGGGAGATTCCGGTCGTGTTCCTGTCGGGAATCGATGATCCAGATCAGGTCCGGGCGTGGATCGCGGCGGGTGCCACCGGGTGCCTCGCGAAACCGTTCGATCCCACGACACTGGCGACAGAGCTCCAAGAGACGTTGCAAGTCGGATCTGCCCGCGACACGATCCGCTCATGATCGGTCTGCTGGGATTCGTCGGTGCACTCCTGGTCACCAACGCCATCTTCGCCGGCATGGTCCTGTTGTTGCGTGTCCGCTCGAACGGAAGAGCGAAACGGTACGACAGGATCGAAAGCCTGTGGGAGCCGGTGATCGTGGGCATCGTCAGCGGAAGTTCCGAGACCGTTCCCGTCGTACCCGACGACGAGGTTCGCCACGTTCTCGAGATCGCTGCACGGTTCGCAAGGATGCTCAAAGGTCAGGAACTCGAGAGTGTGCGCAGATTAAGCGCACCGTACGTCGACCGACTGCTCGAAGACCTACGAGACCCATCACCGGAAAAGCGCGGCGCTGCGGTCGACAAGATCAGCGTCCTGGCGCTCGACTCTCACGCTGAGTACATCGTTGCCGCCCTCGACGACCCGTCATCGAGAGTGTCGCTTGTCGCAGCAAGGGCGCTGTCGCATCCGAACCGTCTCGAATGCACTATCGCTGTTCTCGATCGGCTCCATCGATACGCACACTGGAGTCCCTCATTGATCTCGACGATGCTCGCTCAGGTAGGAACGGGTGCACTCATCCACCTGAGGGAGTACCTCGGAGATGTGACTCGGCCGAGCCATGAGCGGGCCGTCGTGGCCGGTTCGCTGCGTCTGCTACGAGATCCGCACAGCGCGCACATTGCGGCCGGCGTGCTCGAATCTGATGACTCTGAGTTGGTCGTCGCCTGCCTGAGGCTGATCGAAGCAGTTGGCAGTAAGGAGCAGGCCCCTGCCGTGCGACCGCTCGTCGACCATCCTGCGTTCTTCGTGAGGTCTGAGGCGGTGTCCGTACTGAGTCACATCGGCGACGCCAGCGATGTCGAGGCGATAACCCGCAACATCTACCACGACTCGCCCTGGGTGACGATCCGCGCGGCTCGAGCGCTGCTCGAACTCGGTCAACGCCAGCTGCTCATGAGCCTGGCAATGGGCGACGGTCTCGCTGCCGAAAGTGCTCGCGAGGCACTGTACGAGGAGGCAGCGTGACGGGCCTGTTGCAGGTGTTCAACGTGTTCATCCTCATCTACTTCGCCGTGCTCAATGGCTTCTACCTCTTCTTGAGCATCCTGGCCTTCAAGAGCTTGCGCACGTACGTGCTTCGGCTGCGGTCGCTCAACATCGACGATCTCGTGTCGTCGAGTGGAGGATTACCGGTGTCGCTGATCGTGCCCGCCTACAACGAAGCGGAGACGATCGTCGAATCGGTGCGTTCTCTCCTCACCCTGCGGTACTCCGACTATGAGATCATCGTCGTGAACGACGGATCCACAGACGCCACCCTCGTGAGGCTCATTGCAGAGTTCGGCCTCCGTCGGATCGCGCGTGTCGCTACGTCGGATGTGTCTACAGAACCGATCCGACACGTCTACCAGAGTTCCCGACATCCGGGCCTGTTCGTCGTCGACAAGGACAACGGAGGCAAGGCGGACGCGCTCAACGCAGGACTCAACTACTCGCGTGGCGCGATCTTCTGTGCAATGGATGCCGACACCCTGCTCGAAGCCGACGCCCTTGCCAGGGTCGCACGGCCGTTTCTGGAAGATACCTCGACGGTTGCCGTCGGTGGGATCGTTCGCATTATCAATGGATGCGATGTCGACGGCGGGTCGATCGGAGACATCGGTCTGCCCAGAAAGCTCCTGCCTCGCTTCCAGGTGCTCGAGTACCTCAGGGCCTTCCTCGCCTCCCGCGTCGGGTGGGACCGGCTGGGTGCAACGCTCATCATCTCGGGTGCGTTCGGTGCGTTCCGCAGGTCGACGGTTGGAGCCGTCGGTGGGTTCGATACCCGGTCGGTCGGTGAAGACATGGAACTCGTCGTGCGGCTCCATCGGTACTGTCGTGACAACGCGATCCCGTACAAGATCTCCTTCATCCCGGATCCCGTCGCCTGGACAGAGGCTCCCGAGAAGCTCTCGCAACTCGCTGCGCAGCGTGATCGTTGGCAGAGAGGCCTTGCCCAGGTGATCGCACGACATCGATCCATGATCGGGCGTCGACGCTACGGCATACCCGGAATGGTCGCTCTCCCGTACTTCGTGGCCTTCGAGTTGCTCGGCCCGGTCGTCGAACTCTTGGGTTGGGTTGCGTTCCTCATCGCACTGTCCCTCGGTCTCGTATCGTTGGCTCATGCAGTGGCCTTCCTCGCCCTCGCTGTGTTCCTCGGATCGGCGCTCTCGGTAGCCTCGGTGGCGCTCGAGGAGATGTCCTTCCGTCGCTATCGAAGGTCCAGGGACCTCGTCACCCTTCTCGGTCTCGCGCTCGTCGAGAGTTTCGGCTATCGACAGATCTCGACGTACTGGCGTCTGCGGGGTCTGGTTTCGGCTCTTCGTCGGGACGGCACCTGGGGAGAGATGCAACGTGGCGGATTCAAGGGCGTTGCCCAGGGGGCAGAAGCCCGTCAATCCTGACGCCGGGCTTGGGGCGATATACGGGTCCCTTCTCCAACGCATGGAGAAATCGTTGCAGTGGCCGTCGGATGCGGTCGATACAGCCTGAGAACCCCCTGTGGGTACGAGAGTGAAGGACACTTCCCATGCACCCCGATGCTGGAGAACCGAGGCGTAGGAACGGCTCATCGCCGGCGTACCCGGCTGGCCCGGAGAACCTGTACCCGCTTCGTGTTCTGCTCATCGATGATGGTGCGCAGAGGTCGCAGGCTTTCCGACGGCTCTCAGAACGGGCCGAGGACGGCATGTACATCATCGATCGTGCCACTACGGCAGCGGACGGCTTCGGAGCGATAGCGGCCGACGAGCACGATGTGTATGTGGTAGACCACCATGTCGGTACCCGAACCGGCTTCGATCTACTCTCCTGGGTCACTGCCGGTGGGATGCAGGTCCCGATCGTTTTCGTAGCAGGCCCCGGCGATCATGGAACAGGGGTCACGGCCGTCACGGCCGGCGCTTCGTGCTACGTCGTCGAGGACACTATCGGTTCCGGACTGCTGGAACACTGTGTCCGTCACGCTGTGGAACAGCGAAGGGCCCTGTCCCGGCTCAGCACCGCAGGAATCATGGTCGACGGAGGTACCTCGACGACGAAGCTGCTGGCTAGAGTCTCGCAACGTCTGAGGGAGCCGGCCTCTGCGCTGCTCGACCTCGCGAGCCGTGCCCTCGACTCCGAGCTGCCCGTGCCCGCGCTCGAATCCATCGGGGCGATCGGTGAGAAAGCACACACCCTGATCACCCTTGCCAACGACCTCAATGACCTGGCGATGCTTGAAGCTGGACATCTCCAGTTCCACACCGATCCGTTCTCTCTGCGTGGCCTCGTCGCACATGTACGACAATCGATTCCATCATCGGCGAACGGACGGGGTCGCGGCATCGCCGTCGACATCTCTGCCGATGTACCCGACACTGTCGTCGGTGATCCGGGCCGTCTCCGCTTCGTCATCGTGCGGTTCATCGAGACCGTCCGGTCCCGGAACTCCACCAGCAGTGTCCTGATGAGAGTCGGTGTGGAGGATCGGAGCCCTGGATCGATCACTCTCAGATTCGAGATCGAGGCCGCCGCGGCAGGCGAAGTCGCCGGCAACGGTACCCGACCCACCGGAGCCGACCCATCGGAGCCAGAGGCCATCCCTGAGATACTGCTCGACCGCGGTGTCCTCGGAATGCCCATCGCCCTCGAGACCGTGTCGCGGATGGGCGGGCATGTCACGGTGGACGGCGACAGGGAAGACCACGCGGCGGTGCAGTTCACGGTCCGGCTTCAGATGAGTGACACCGATGCCGATGTGCGTCCGGTGCTCGATGACCGGATGCCGTTGGACGGCCCTGTGCTCGTCATTGCAGATACTGTCGAAACGCGTCGATCGACAGCGGAGACTCTCGATGTAGCGGGGATCTCCCACGAAATCGCGCCGAGCGTGGCAGCGTGGATGGCTGCGCACGATGGGAGCGGAGCCCGAGACGCGGCGCCTGCGTTGATCGTCATCGACTCATCCAAGGACTCGTTCGCGGAGTGCGACGACTTCAAGAGACTCGTCCCAGCTCCGATTCCGATCGTGATCGTCGTTGCATCGGGCAGCAGAGGAGATGCTGCCCGATGTCGTGAACGAGGCGTGCGCGGGTACCTCGCAAGGCCACTCGATCCGGGTGACCTGGTGGACGTGATCAGGTCGACGCTGGCTCTTTCCTCCTCCGGCGACGTGACCACCCTCGTGACCAGGCATTGGCTCAGAGAAGGCCGTTCGAGCTTGCATGTACTCGTTGTCGACGACAGCACGACGAACCGGTTCCTGCTGACCAGGATGTTGGATCAGCGGGGACACTCGACGATGACGGCGTGTGACGGTGCCGAGGCAGTCGCGGCGAGCAGAGAGAACTCATTCGACGTCGTACTCATGGATGTCATGATGCCGGTGATGGATGGCCTCGAAGCGACGAGACGCATCCGGACGATGTACGACGAACCGGCCGACCAGCCATTCATCGTCGGTGTGTCCGCGTTCGTGGATCGTGCGAGCATCGATCGTGCCAGCAACGCCGGCATGGACGCCTTCCTCGCCAAGCCGGTCCGTCCAGACGACCTGTTCGTCGTCGTCGAACAGCGCAGAACACCCGAGTTGACGGTCTGACACTCGCTGTAGCTCCCAGGGCCTCTCGAGGTGCTGGCTGTCGTGATCAATCGATGCGCGTTGACGCGTTGCCGAATACTTCTGTCCGCTCTTGGGTCAGGAGGTACCGCGTAACGCTCCGATACCGACGACGTAGGGGAGGGCGGAGTAGCTCCGCACGGGTGTGAACCGTCGAACAGCGGGCTGAGGTCGATGAGAGGACGGATGAGGTGGAAGTCCCGAGACAGTGCGACCTTGTGGTGGGTGACCCGTGTCCTGGCTCCTTCGGGGACTGAAGGAGCCAGGATGGAACTGAAGGGGTCGGATGCGTGTCAGCCGGTGATCTGGATGGTGACCTGGCCGGTGACCGAACTGATCGCCCCACCCTTGGAGTAGGTGAGGGTGACGTCGAGC
>JAJRYI010000013.1 GCA_024275815.1 Actinomycetes bacterium
CGCAAGGAGTCGAACGCTACGACAACGCCGTCCTGGTCGACTGGTACTCGGCAACGAAGGACAGGGACGACCTGTTCGCTGCCGACGGTGTGCATCCGAAGCAGCCCGGTCGCGTGATCATGGCAGAGCTCATCGCCGATGCGATCTTCCCCAATTGGGTTCCTCTCGAGGACGAGTGAGCACCGTTCTTCGTCGGGTCCAACAGGCCTTTGAGGTGCCTACGGTTGTCCGGTGGCTCAGTTGACCACAACGGTCTTGACGTTCATGAACTCCCGCATACCGATGTGTGACAGCTCCCTTCCGTAGCCAGAAGTCTTGATGCCCCCGAAGGGAAGCCTGGGGTCCGAGGCGACGAAGGCGTTGACGAAGCACGAGCCCGCTGCGATACGGTCTCGTGCAATCCGCTCGCCGCGTGCTTCGTCCCGAGTGAACACGGCACCTCCGAGGCCGAAGATCGAGTCGTTGGCTACAGCGATCGCATCCTCTTCGTCGGCGACGGTGATGATGCTCGCCACCGGCCCGAACGTCTCCTCGTGGTACACCGGCATGCCGTGGGATACGTTCGTGAGGATGGTTGGTGGATAGAACGCTCCGGGGCCATCGGGCACGACTCCGCCCGTGACGAGCCTCGCACCTGCCGAGATCGATCGTTGCACCTGATCATGGAGCTCGTCTCGAAGATCGGTGCGGGCCATCGGCCCGATCTGGGTTTCCTCCTCGAGGGGGTTTCCCATCTGGTAGCTCTCCATGGCCTCCTGCAACCTGGCGGTGAACTCCTCGACGACCGGCTCGAGGACGATGAAGCGCTTCGCAGCGATACAGGACTGGCCGCCGTTGAGGAGCCTGCCGGTGGTGCATGCCTGCACGGCGAGGTCGAGGTCGGCATCCTCGAGGATCAGATAGGCATCCGATCCGCCGAGCTCGAGAACGGTCTTCTTGAGCTCTTGACCGGCCTTGGACGCGACGGCACGGCCGGCAAGGTCCGATCCGGTGAGCGTCACGGCAGCGATGGCATCGTGCTCGATGATCCCGGCAACGCGGCTCGATGGGACGACAAGGGTTCGGAACAGCCCGTCGGGGAAGCCTGCTTCGACGATCATCTCGTCGATGGCGATCGCGCACCCCGTCACGTTCGATGCATGCTTGAGGATCCCACCGTTGCCCGCCATGAGCGCGGGGGCGGCGAACCGCAGGACCTGCCACAGCGGAAAGTTCCACGGCATCACCGCGAGGATGACGCCAAGCGGCCGGTACGCGACGTAGCTCTTGGTGCGCCCGGCTTCGATGTGCTGGTCGGTGAGGATCGCCTCAGCTTCATCCGCGTAGTAGCGACACACCCACGCACACTTGTCTGCCTCGGCCCTCCCCTGGGTCACCGGCTTGCCCATCTCGCGAGCCATCAACTCTGCGAGCTCGTCGCGGCGGCTCTCGAGGACGTCGGCGAGGCGCGTCATGTGCTCGCGTCGAATGCTGAGAGGGGTTGTAGCCCACCGTTCCTGAAGACGACGTGCTGTCTCGAGATGGTGTGCGGCTTCGGCTCCTGTCGTCTCGGTGTACGTGGCGAACACCTCGCCGGAAGTCGGGTCGACGGATTGCATGGAGACTCCTCTACTGCGTTGATGCGAGGCTAGCTTCCCCGGCCAGATGTGAGAACGGGCGTAGCGGCTCAGGCCTCGAGGAGACGTCGCACCTCGTCATCGGTGGTCTGGGTGAAATCGACGTAGTGCCACCCCACCGCATAGAAAGGATCCGGCATCTCGAGGGCGACCAATCGATCGGCAACCTCTGTGAGTGCCCTACACGTCGATAGCGGGGCAACGGGGACAGCGACGGTGACCGACGCGGGTTCAGCGGAGCGAACGGCCTCGATCGCTGCTCGTATCGATGCGCCGGTCGCGATCCCGTCGTCGACGAGGATCACGTTCTTCCCTTCGAGGTCGAGAGGCGGGCGGTCACCGCGGTAGGCGATCTCGCGTCGCTCCAGCTCGATGAGTTCTCGCTCTGCAACGGCATCGATGGTTGTCTGGTCGATGCCGAGGCTGCGCACTGCGTCGGTGTTGAGTACGCGGATCCCTCCCGAGGCGATGGCTCCCATGGCGTACTCCTCATGTCCTGGGACGCCGAGCTTGCGCACGAGGTACACGTCGAGGGGGAGATCGAGTCGACGGGCGACCTCCGCCGCGACCGGGACACCTCCCCGGGGAAGCCCGAGCACGATCCCGTCGTCGATCTCTCCCAGCTCGTGGTGGAGGAGCTCCCCGAGGAGTTCCCCCGCATGAACACGGTCTCGAAACTGCATCACCCCCAGTATCGCGCCGTTTCCCAGGCGTCTGGCGTCCAGAACCGCAACATATTGCGCTTACAGACGCCAGACGCCTAAGAGGCGTTGCGGAGGAGGCGGCAGAAGAAGGAGACGGCGGCCTCGGCATCCGAGACGCTGATGCGCTCGTTGGTGCCGTGAATGGACCCGAAGGTGCCGTCGATGTCTCCGGTGAAGGGGGCGAACCCGTAGATGTCCCCTGCAATATCGGCGAAGTAGCGAGAATCGGTTGCAGCGGTGAGCGTCCACGGAGCAACGACGGCGTCGGGAAAGGTCTCACCGATGCTGGTCGCGACCACTTGCCACGCTTGGGATTCAGTCGAAGAGACAGTGCTCGGCTCGGCACGCATCTCACCGTAGGGCTCGATCGAGATCCCCGGCCCGATGACCCCCCGGACGTACTCGATGGTCGAGGCGATGCTTTCGCCCGGGAGGATTCGGAAGTTGACGACGGCGTGGGCTTCCTGGGGAAGGACGTTCGGCTTCACCCCTCCCGAGGCCATCGTCACCGCGCTCGACGTGCGGATCATGGCGTCGGTACTTGGCCTGGCGCTCATCAGCTTGGTCACCACCGGTCCCGTCACTTTGAGGTTCGTGAGGATCGGTCGCAGTTTTGGTTCGAGGTGTGGGCCAAGAGCGTTGAACAAGGGCTCGAGCATCTCGACGTGAGCGGGTGCAGGGTGTGACTCGAGGCGCTGTATCGCTTGAGAGAGAAGGCCGATCGCTGTCGTGCGCGGTGGCGTCGATGAGTGCCCCCCTTCGGCGGTGACGGTCAACTCGAGGTCGATGTACCCCTTCTCGGCCGTCTTGACGAGTGCCACCCGACCGTCCATCAGCGGCGGGAACGAGTCTGCGACCGCTCCGCCCTCATCGATGATGAACCACGGGCGGACACCACGCTCGGTGAGAAGTCGTGCGATGTTCCGGGCACCTTGGGTGCCCCCGATCTCTTCGTCGTGCCCGAAAGCGATCATCACGGTTCTCGTCGGCTCGAATCCGCTACGCATCAGGTGCTCGGTGGCCTCCATGATGGCGATCATCGGCCCTTTGTCGTCGAGGGTGCCGCGGCCCCATAGGTACCCGTCGACGATCTCACCTGAGAACGGGTCGACCGCCCAGTCGTCCTCGGTGCCGGGCTCTATCGGAACAACATCCATGTGTGCCATCAGCAGGATGGGATCTGCCGTCGAATCGGTGCCCTGCCACGTGTAGAGGAGCGAGAGATCGTTGATCGACTCGACGGTGCATCGTTCGTGGGTGAGCGGGTAGGTCGTGGCCAGGAACTCGTGGATGGAGGAGATGTCTCGCGGATCGTTGCGCTCACGTTCGACGTACACGACGGTTGAGCTCCGGCTCGCTTCGGCGCGATGGTCGAGGAACGCATCCGCGTCGACCCCGGGTTCAC
>JAJRYI010000198.1 GCA_024275815.1 Actinomycetes bacterium
CTTGAACTCCTTGGCGGACGCACCGAGGGAGCGGGCGAGGTCAGGGAGTTTCTTGGCGCCGAATAGGAGCAGTACCACTGCAAGGATGATGAGAAGCTCAGGTCCTCTGAGACCACCAAGCATGTTGGACTCCTTTCGCGAAGGTCAGTCTACCCGCTGAGGGGAGATGCCACGCCCAAGAGCGCGAATCTACTGGACGCTGAAGGAGTCGACGAAGGCTTGGAGGCGCTCCCTCGTGACGAAGAGGAGGCGCTTGTCTCGCTTCTCACGCTCGTACATCGAGTACGGGCTGTACTTGTCCGTGACGAGAACCGCCTGGTCCGGGTTGGTCTGTGTCACCCCGACGGAGAACTCGGCGAGAACTCTTTCATCGAGTTCGGGGTGTGTCCCGATCTCGTGTGGCAGGATCACGAGCGCGGTCGTCTTCCCGTTGCGCCTTGCACGGTAGACCCGCGCCTTTTCGTCACTCATCGTGAACCCGGCACCATCGTCCTGGATGTCGTAGCCACCCACCCGCATCAGCCCAACGACGAGATCTTCGAGACTCATCTATGCAGGGTCGACGCCGATCGATCGCAGATGAGCTTCCACGACTCCGGGAAGCTCAACGAACTCGCGTGCCGGCTCGAGCGTTGAGGAACCGCCCGTAGACGTCGCCACCGATGTGTCTGCAATGACCTCGGCAACCGCGGCGATCGGGTCGTGTGCCGGCGCTACTAGGACCATCACGTCGAGCTCGGGAAGTGTGCCGGTCTCAGGGAGGTCGACTGTGGTGATCAGCTCGGGCTGACCGGCACGGGTAGCGAAGACCTCGATGCGCTTGACGCCGTCGAGAGGGAGCCCTTCATGGGACTTCTCTCGTATGTACTCGACTGCGGCCGAGCTCAACAGGTCGTCGAGGTGCTGCCCGGGAGGACCGTCACCAAGGGGGACATCGAAGTGTGCCCGTGCCGTGTCACCCTTGACGTGGAAGTCCGTGACGGTTGGCATCGGCCGCTTCGGTGCGGATCCTGAGGTGCCGACGGCGCGATCGACCGATTGACCGGTGACACGTATGGCGTTGAAGGTGAAACCAGCGATGGCGATAGCGATCGCAACGAGCAGGATGATGACTGCAACGGTCAAGAAGATCTCCTTCGGGTTCTCTACGGCAAGTCTACGGTACCCCGGGTGAGAAGACGCGTGCCACTATCGGCCATCGGCCATCGGCCATCGCATATGCCGTAAGCCGACAGCGAGGCCCCTGGGCCGAGCGCACCGACAGCCGACAAGAGAGGCCGCCAGGCCGAACGCACCGACAGCGGCGAGCGCAGCGAGCTATGCCGAGCGTTCGTGCCTGCGTCGGGCGGCGATCTGGCGCTCGCGTCGGATCTTGCGACGTTCGCGCTCGGACATCGCCCCCCAGATCCCGAACTTCTCGCTCGAGACGATGGCGAACTCGAGGCACTCCCCGCGCACCGAGCACTCCCGGCATATCTGTTTCGCCGTACGTGTCGACGCACCCCGCTCTGGGAAGAACAGGTCGGGATCGGCACCGCGACAGTTC
Source organism: Actinomycetes bacterium (assembly GCA_024275815.1). GTDB lineage: Bacteria > Actinomycetota > Acidimicrobiia > Spongiisociales > UBA5794 > JAMBLL01. The sequence goes on from JAJRYI010000198.1 coordinate 1,547, forward strand.
GCAAAGTCCTGCCACGACATGTCGACGCCTTCGGCCTGTAAAGCTTCGATGAGGTCTCTGAACACGTAGTCTCCTACAAGCGTGTAATTACGTTCATGTGATTCA
>JAJRYI010000199.1 GCA_024275815.1 Actinomycetes bacterium
ATGGCGAGCAGTCGCCCGTCTTCGTCGAGTCGGACCCGACCGCGTACGTCCTCGCGATCGAGCATTCCTTGGAGCACGTCGGTGCCTATCCCCGCCGTGTCGGCCCATACCCCCTGTGGGACGGGACCGTCGTGTTCGAGAAGCAGGCGGAAACCCGCCCAGCGTACCGCGGCGACTTCCGGTGGGACCCCGATGGCCTCTTCGACCTCATCGATGGCTCTCATCGGTCGCTCATGTGACGGTACATGTACATTGAATCATCTCCCTTTCACGATACCATGCACTCGAACAAGCGTATGCAGGACCAGACAGGACGACATTGTGGGACGACCAGCGATCATCGAACCTACACCGATTCCCCTCCCGGACGAGGAACTCATCGCACGCATCTTTCGTGGACTCGGCGACGCATCGCGAATCACGATCCTCAGGACCCTTCTCGACGGACCCAGGACACAGAAGGAGATCATCGACGCCGTCGACCTCTCACAGGGCAGGGTGTCTCAGCATCTCTCATGTCTCGTGTGGTGCGGGTACCTCAAGAGCGAACGGCGTGGCCGCACCGTGGTGTACGAGATCGCCAACCCGCGCGTCCTTGCACTCCTCGACATCGGGAGCGGCTTCCTCGAGTCCACGACCGGTGACATCTCATCGTGCCGCATCGTCGAATCCAGCGATGTGGGGAATCCGGAATAATCTATTTGCTTTTCACGATATGTGTGTGTGAGAACTATCGATGAGAGAGCGAAGAGATGACCGAGCCAACGGATGTTCCGGAGAAGGTCGCTGCCGATTCCGGCGGTGATACCGACTACGACCTCCTGATCCTTGGATCAGGTTCTGCTGCGTTCGCAGCGGCCATCAAGGCCCGGGACCTGGAGGAATCGGTCGCGATCGTCGAACGCGACATGATCGGTGGCACGTGTGTGAACATCGGATGTGTTCCCTCCAAGGCGCTGCTGCGACCCGCCGAGCTGTACCACCAGGCAGGTCACTCCCCATTTACCGGAGTTGCGACGTCCTCAGGTGACCTCGACCTCGGCGCACTCATCGGATCCAAGGATGAACTGGTTGGCGTTCTGCGTCGGGAGAAGTACGCGAACCTCCTCGACGTGTACGACATCGGCTTCATCGAGGGAACTGCACGCTTCACTGGTCCCTCCAGTGTCGAGGTCGATGGGCGCCTGGTGTCCGCAAGGCGCTACCTCATCGCGACGGGTGCATCATCGTGGGTTCCACCGATCGATGGACTCGACGACACCTCCTTCCTCACATCGACGACCGCCCTCGAACTCACGGAGTTGCCGGACGAGTTGATCGTCGTAGGCGCCAACGCGATCGGACTCGAGCTCGGTCAACTCTTCGCACATCTCGGCTCGAAGCTGACCTGGGTCGAGGCACTCGATCGGATCGCACCGTTCGAGGAGCCGGTGGTCTCAGAGATCCTCCGCGAGCACCTCGAGACGGAAGGAGCGACGATCTATGCGGCTGCCACAGCCCTTCGCTCAGGAATGGACGGTGACCGCGTCTGGCTCGAGATCGAATCCGACGGCACGACCGTTCGGCTCGACGCGAATGAACTGCTCATGGCGACCGGACGTCGAGCCAACACCGTGGACCTCGGTCTCGACCTCGCCGGTGTCGAGACCGACGACACCGGCGCTGTGATCGTCGATTCGACGATGGCGACATCGAACCCGTCGGTGTGGGCTGCCGGAGACGTCACGACGACTCCCCGATTCGTGTACATCGCTGCAGCGTCCGGAAACATGGCAGCCGAGAACGCCCTGCGTGATGCGGGCCACGCGATCGACTTCCGGACGATGCCGCGGGTGACCTTCACGACACCGCCGATCGCATCCGTTGGTCTCACAGAGGCTGCTGCCATCCGGGCGGGGCACGACGTTGCGACAACGACGCTTCCCCTTGACGCTGTGCCGCGAGCGCTTGTGAACCGCGACACGACGGGGATCGTCAAGCTCGTTGCAGACGAGTCGACCGGGGAACTCCTGGGAGCTCACGTGCTCGCCGAAGGAGCAGGAGATGTCATCCAAGCCGCTGTCGTTGCCATGAGCTACCACGCGACCGTCGACGAGATCGCAGCGATGTTCCACCCGTACCTGACGATGGCCGAAGCCCTCAAGCTGGCCGCTCAGACGTTCAGCAAGGATGTGGCAAACCTATCCTGCTGTGCGTCGTGACATCGGTGCGACACACCATGACTTTCCGATCCAACGAAGATCTACAGAAAGGAGCGACCGTGACCCGCTTCATGATCCCTCGAACCGCTCACTGCAGCGACGGCTGTCAGCCACAGTCCTGAGCACGACACGAAACTGCTGAACCTTCCAGGCCCCCCGGTGTCACCGGGGGGCCTGGAACGCGTCCGCTGTATTGCTATCCTCGCCGCCATGAGCCACCTGATCGGTCCTCCTGCCGCCCACATCGTCCAAGAGGAACTCGGCGATGACATCGTTCTCTACGACACCCAACGCAGCCAGTTCTACGAGTTGAACCCCACGGCAAGCGATGTTTGGCGCCTCGCAACAGGTGAGTTCACCGAGGCCGAGATCGTCGATCTTCTCGGTACCGCCTACGAGATGGACCCAGAAGATCTCCGACCGCAGGTGAGCGACGTGCTCGCGATGATGCAGGACTCCCATCTGTTCGCCGAGTCCCGATGACTGACGAGCCCATCGAGGATTGGCAGTCTGAGCGCACGTACGAGATCCTACGTATGCCCATTCGCCTCGCTTCGACCGATGAACGGCTCGGCCCGATCCTCGATCGGATCTGCGAGGACTTCGACCCGTCGTCGGACCACCCGATCGCCACCGTCTCGATCCGATCCGAGGACGATGGGTTCACCGTATGGGCGGGCGAGACCAAGAAGTCCGACGTGCTCGACTTCGACCAGTCCGTGATGAAGTTGATGTCGACGCTGCACCGCGAGGCGATGAAGCTGTGTGACCTCTGGTCGGTGCACGCCGGAGTGGTCAGCCGCAATGGCCGGGTCGTCGCGTTCCCCGGAAAGTCCGGCGTCGGCAAGTCGACACTCACCGGTGCATGCGTGGCTGCGGGATGGGAGTACGTCAGTGATGAAGCCCTGAGTTTCGACCCGGACACGATGGAGGTC
>JAJRYI010000200.1 GCA_024275815.1 Actinomycetes bacterium
GAACTTCCGGGACTGACCCCACCACGGACACCCGATACCTCCCTGCAGACGCCTCGAACGCGTGACTAGTCACAGCGGGTAACGGGGAACCATTCTCACCCTCGAACCCATCCATGCCGATACCAACGGTATGGAGCATACAACCACCACCACCCGACTCGAGAACGAAGTCCGTTGCAGCTGGTGCGTCAAGCCCGCCGTCACGATCCATCGATCAGGCACGCTGCTGTGTACGTTCCATGCAACCCTGTTCCTCCCCCGGGTCCGTGACATCGACGGTGAGTTGGGGCCCCGGCGGCTTCCGAGCGAAGACGGCCGGCACCCGTAGGAAACGGTCGCCGGACAAAGAACATCTCCCGCTACCGTTGCAGCCATGACCTACCGCATGAACGACGAATCGATCGATGCCCAGATCGACCAACTTGTAGCCGATGTGGTTGCCATGACCGATGGCAACGACACCGATGAAGACCTCGTGCGCGAGATCATCGTCACCGCCCTCAAGCTCATCAAGGACAAGACGGACCGCGGCGACATCAAGATGATGAACACCGCTCTCAAAGAGTTGCGGTACTCCTTCCTCGTCTTCAACCCCCACCGTGAGCGCAAGAAGGTCGCCGTCTACGGATCTGCACGGACCCAGTCCGACGATCCGAACTATCAGATGGCTGAGGAGTTCGGCCGTAGGATGGCCGAGTACCACGAGTGGATGGTCGTGACCGGCGCCGGCCCCGGCATCATGGAGGCAGCGAACAAGGGGGCAGGCACCGAAGCGAGTTTCGGAGTCAACATTCGTCTGCCGTTCGAGAACGGGGCCAACGAGTATCTCTCACCCGGCAAGGTCATCAACTTCAAGTACTTCTTCACCCGCAAGGTCCAGTTCGTCAAGGAGTCCGATGGCTTTGCGCTCTTCCCCGGTGGGTTCGGGACGATGGACGAAGCGTTCGAACTCCTCACCCTCGTCCAAACGGGCAAGTCGGACATGCACCCCATCGTGATGATCGACCATGAGGACACCGGATACTGGGATGCCTGGGAAGGTCTGTGCAACACGCTCATCGACCTTGGCATGATCTCACCAGCAGACAAGAACCTCTACCTCCTCACCCACGACATCGATGAAGCCATCGACGAGATCATCGGCTTCTTCCGCGTCTACCACTCTCAACGCTACGTCGATGGGCTCCTCGTCCTACGTCTCAACAGCGATGTCCCCGACTCCCTGATCACAGAACTCAACGATGAGTTCACCGACATCATCACGTCGGGATCCATCGAACGGGTACCGGCAACGAAGGCGGAGATCGACGGTGACGACCACGTCGACCTTCCGCGCATCGCTTTCGAGTTCGATAGACACGGCTACGGCCGCCTCCGCGCCCTGATCGACCGCCTCAACGCCACAGCGTCGTAGCGGCACGTCATCTGACTCACCCCCGAGGTGCAGTAGAATTGACCCATGCGTGAGATCCTCTCCGACCTAGTAGCCGAACAGCAACAGCTCGACCAGTTCCTCCAAACGCTTCGCGATCGGCAATGGGCAACGCCTACTCCTGCCGACGGTTGGACGATCCAGGACACGGTGAGCCATCTCGCGTTCACCGAAGACTTCGCTGCTGAGGTTCTCGCCGAGGGTGAGAAGCGTCTCAAAGCCGAAAAGGTCACCGACATCGATGCTTGGACGGCCATCGGCGTCGAGAAGGGCCGGGGGCGCCGCCATCAGGAGATCATCGAGTGGTGGCGGTTCGGACGCGCCGACGTCGTCGATGCACTCTCGCGCATGGTCGGTACCGAGCGTGTGCACTGGCTCTACGGCACCATGAGCGCCCAGTCCTTCGCCAGTATCCGCCTCATGGAGACATGGGCTCACGGTCTCGACATCAAAGCCGCGATCCTCGGCAGGATCACACCGCTCGACGAACCGCCGGACGACGACGAGGAGGAGTACGACGATCCGCTCGCCGATTCGCTGCGCCTCCGCCACATCGCATCCCTCGGACAGCGCTCCTTACCGTTCGCCTTCGCCCAGGCCGGCGAGGAGTTCCCCGAAGCGGGGATCCGGGTCGAGGTGATGGGGCCCCTGTACGCAGCGTGGCGGTTCGGGCCTGAAGACACCGATCAGGTGATCAAGGGTATGGCCGGAGACTGGTGCCGCCTCGTCGTCCAGCGCCAGAGCGCGGATGAGACCGGCCTCAAGGCCGTCGGAGAGTACGCCGAGAAGGCACTGCTCATCGCACGGGCGTACTGAGCTGACAGTTCACAGCTCACAGCCAACAGCTCACGGGTCACGGGTCCACGGGTCGCCGCGGCACGTTTGGGCCCGGATCCGTCGAGTTCTCGAAGGTGACTGGACCTCTGCGGCTCCCGGGGATTCCTTACCCACAGAACCGTGGGTAAGTCGATTTTGTTATTCGACACCACCTCTACCTCGACTTGAGACATCAGCCGATACCCCTTCTCCCATCTACGTTCCCGAAACCCTCAACCGCTACTTGAAGGCTGCCTCATCCCCGCCACACACACTCAGGGAAGCGTGTTGGCTCGAATCTGGTACCTGACGCCACATGTCTGTCTACCCTCTGATCACCCACACCCTCGGACCCCGGTTACCACAGATGCCCTCCCCCATCGATGACCTCTTCACACGGATCAGCGATCTCTCGACGAGGATCGCCGCCCTCGACGAGAACGACCCTGCACGCACCAAACTCGAGCGCGACCGGGCCCTGCTCCGTGACCGGGCGGCAGCGATCGCCGATGCAGGGAGACACCCCGACTCCGTCAGGCTCGAGATCGAGTCGATCCAGAACCGGCTCGCACAGATCGAGCAGATGAAGATCACCGAGGGATACCAGGAGAAGCGTGGGGGCAAGACGATCCAGGACCCCGGCGCGTACAGCGCCAATATCAACCGGTTGCTCTCTGAACATCACGGAGAGGAGGTCGAGCAGCTCTCCGCCCGTCTCACTCGTCTGTGTTCGCTTCTCGACGACTCCGACGCTTGACCCCGCAGAGATCCCTCGATCCCGCCCGATGGTGTTCGCCAGACGCCCCAGCGACCTAAGCTGGTGTCGATGCACGTTCTCGTCGCAACCGCCGGGGCCCTCAGCCCCGAACCCGTCGTGGAGTTCGCCAGACACTTGATCGGTGGTACCGGTCACGTCACGGTCGCTACCGTCGTCGAGGTCCCAAGAGAGTTCCTCGACGATCTCGACTCCGATGACTGGCATCCGCTACGCGACGAGTCCGATCCCGACCGCAAGGAGAACGTCGTCACCGCCTACCTCTCCGAACGCGGAAACCGGCTGACGGATCCGATCAGACAAGCGCTCGCTGCCGCCAGGATCCCGTGCGAAGCGCACGTGCTCGAAGGCGCCGACGCTGCGGCGGCGATCTCAGCTGCAGCCAACGACATGAACGTCGACGTCGTCATCTTGGGGGCCACGAAGCAGATCTTCGACTTCGATGCCTGGGAGAGCGTATCTGCTCGCGTGATGCTCGAGTCCGGAAGACCCGTGCTCGTCGTGCCCCAAGCACGCAAGGACGTCGACGACGACGAGCAGGTGAACGGCTATCAACCAGCGGTCGAAGCCCCGGAGCCGACGTAGGCTCGTAACGCTGCAAGCGACGACGGAACGAACTCATCGGATCGCGTGCCCATGTGCTCCTCGAGGTCGTCGATCGGCCACCACCGTACGTCCTGCGACTCGACCGAAGCTCGCGGAACTCCCGTACCGATCGCCGTCAGGACGACGTGCACAGCGGGGAACGCCCCCTCGACACCTGCGATGATCGCCAGGGGTCGCACGGTGGCGATAGAGCGGTGTGAATCGATCTCCTCGACCGAGATGCCCGCCACCGACAACAGCTGGACACCGGTCTCCTCGAACACCTCACGCGTGATCGCTGCAAGAGGTGACTCCCCCGACCGCCACCGTCCGCCGGGGATCTCGAGACACCGGTACACCGGCTCAGATGCATCCGCGCGACGTTGGAGCAGTATCAGCGAGTGGTCGTCCCGGGAACGTACGATCGCCCGGATCACGGGAACCATGACGTTTTCGGCACCACTCACAGGGACGTCGACCTCGAGGAACCCTCGACCATCCCAGATGTCGTGTCGGCCGGTCATGGTGCCAGGTCCCGACGAACACACCCCAGGTCGACACCGGCTCCCTCACCCCGGATCGCTTCCTCGAGAGCGGTACACGCCGCCGTCCATCGGCTTTGCCCATCTGCGAAACCCGACGAGGTCAACGCGAGCCTCACTGAAGCCAGCGAATCGGCCTGCACCACGGCGTCACGGGTAGCGGGA
>JAJRYI010000201.1 GCA_024275815.1 Actinomycetes bacterium
AAGAAGCCTGCTGCGAAGAAGCCTGCTGCGAAGAAGCCTGCTGCGAAGAAGCCTGCTGCGAAGAAGCCTGCTGCGAAGAAGCCTGCTGCGAAGAAGCCTGCTGCGAAGAAGCCTGCTGCGAAGAAGCCTGCTGCGAAGAAGGCCGCTGCCAAGAAGGCTCCTGCGAAGAAGGCCGCTGCCAAGAAGGCTCCTGCCAAGAAGGCTCCTGCCAAGAAGAAGATCGTCTCACCGTTCAACATCGGCGACAAGGTCGTGTACCCGCATCACGGTGCGGCAACGATCGTCAAGCGGGAACGCATCGAGTTCGATGGGGAGAGGACCGACTACTTCGTGCTCGAGATCGTCACCGACCAACTCACGCTGCGTGTTCCCGTCGAGAACGCAGTCGATCGCGGTGTCCGTCCCGTGATCTCCAAGAACAAGGCCCGCCAGGTGTTCGCCGTGTTCAAGGCGGAACCTCAAGAGGCCGGTGCGAACTGGTCACGGTGGTACAAGCTCCTCACGGAGAAGATCAACTCGGGGGACATCTTCCAGGTCGCTGAGGTCGTGCGCGACCTCACCTACGCACAGCAGGTGAAGGGTATCTCCCCGGCGTTGAAGCGGATGCTTGCAAAGGCGCGACTCATCATCGTGTCGGAGTTGCAGTTCTCTCTCGACCTCTCCGAAGAGGACACCATCACGAAGCTCGATCGGGCGTTGCCTCGAGTCGAAGAACCCGACGGGATCTGATGGGGGGCACCGTTTCCAACGGTGCGTCGTTCGCAGCGGTGATCGTCGCTGCCGGATCGGGGACGAGGTTCGGGCGATCGAAACACGACCTGCTTCTCGGAGGGATCCCTCTATGGCAGCGCGGCATCGACGTACTCTCTGAGGCCGGTATCGGCGAAGTGGTCGTCGTTGGGGACGTACCGGGTGGTGTTCCCGGCGGACCGCGACGGAGAGACTCCGTCCTCAACGGTCTCGAGGCGTTCGATGTGCAACCCGACTGGGTCCTGATCCACGACGCGGCGCGCCCACTCGTCACCGCCGGACTCGTCAGAGCCATCATCGACGTCTCGCTCGGTGGCGGCGTGGACGGCGTCGTTCCCGCGCTCGCCGTCTCCGATACGATCAAGCGGGTGAGTAGTGATGGCCGCATCGTGGCCACGGTCGACCGAGACGATCTCGTCGCCGTGCAGACCCCCCAGGCGTTCCGCTTCGAGACGCTCATCACTGCCCACCATACATTTCCAGGTGCCGTTGCTACAGATGATGCCACCCTCGTCGAACTCGTCGGCGGTAGGGTCGTCGTCGTCGAAGGGGAGCGAACGAACATGAAGATCACCTATCAAGGAGACCTCGCCCTCGCAGGGTCGATTCTCGAGAGTCGACGCCGATGAAGGGCCCTCGCGTCGGGATGGGGTACGACGTACATCGGTTCGGGGGTCCCGGTCCGGTCATCCTCGGCGGCGTCTCGATCGAACATCCGACGGGGCTGGTCGGGACCTCAGATGCCGATGTAGCCGTCCACGCACTCTGCGATGCCTTGCTCGGTGCTGCCGCCCAAGGCGACCTCGGCACACTGTTCCCCAGTGATGATGAGCAGTGGCAGGGGGCCAACTCGTTGGATCTTCTCGCTGTCTGTGCCCAGCGAATCCGCAGCGCGGGCTACGACCCGGGGAACGTCGACATCACCATCGTTGCCCAGAACGTGCGAGTCGCCCCGCACCGTGACACGATGCGGTCCAACATCGCGGTCGTACTTCAGATCCCGGTTCTCAACGTGTCCGTGAAAGCAACGACGACCGACGGACTAGGATACCTCGGCGCAGACGAGGGCATCGCGGCGCACGCTGTGGCGCTGCTGGACTACCCCTGATCGAGGACCCGGCGGGCCATTGTGGGGTCGTCGGTGATGATGACGTCGACGCCGATGTCGACCATGGATCGGACCTGGTCGGGTGTGTTGACCCACCACACGACAGCAGCGAGCCCCGCCGAGTGGATCTGGCCGATCGACGCTGTGGGATCCTCTGAGAAGTACAACACGTTCGGGTGGACGGCGTGGGCCTTCTGTGCCGTGGCTGCGGCGATCCCGTCCTCGAGCGATGTCGGCTCCCGGATCAGTTGGCCGCGGAGGAGATCCGGGCGGAGTTCAGCTGCTCGCTGCATCGCCCCGACGTCGAACGACGACAGGAGGATCCGCTCGAGCGAGTCATGTTCGTCGATCGTGGCGATCGTCTGATCGACGATGCGCCGTGTCGGGTCGTGATACGAATCGGCAGGATCGTTCTTGATCTCAACGTTGAGCCAGATGTGGGGTGGCACGAACTCGAGCGTCTCGATCAGCGTCGGGATCTCAGGCATCTGTTCACGGACCTCGTCCATGGTCATCTCGATGAACGGCGCCATGTCACCGTGGCGGGCGTCGTGGCTCATGATCAACACGCCGTCGGCCGTCCGTCTGACATCGAGTTCGATGCCATCGGCTCCTGCTTCGACGGCGAGTCCGTACGCCTCAAGCGTGTTATCCGGTGCCCTCGAGCGGTCACCGCGATGTGCATAGACGAGTGGAGCGGGGTTCAAAGGTGTGCGATTCACCGGGCAACTGTACTGCTCGTTGGTTGGTGTTGAGATCGATCGATCGGTCACCTGGTGGGAGTACCCGCAGCGGGGGAGTGTCCGCCCCCGTGCTCCCTTCGGAAAGCTTCGAGCAGGGCTTCGGTAGATGCAAAGTAGGCATCGGGTCCGACCAGGTCGGTGACGTGAGATACGTCTAGGTTGTGGCGTACGTGATCATCGGCGTGTGTGAACACCAACCTGATCCTGCG
>JAJRYI010000014.1 GCA_024275815.1 Actinomycetes bacterium
ACGTAGTCGAGATCCTGCCATGTACGCATGTAGGTGACACCCGCAGTGGCCATTGCACCGAAGGCGAACCCGATGAGGATCGTCGCGGGGAACGCCAGGATGCCGAGGGGAGACTCGATGAGTCCCATCACGGCCATCACGACGAGGAAGGCCCCCGAGTACATGCTGCCACGGGCGAGCGTCCAGGCGATCTCTCCCGAGGCGACGTCGGTCGGCTCGATCGGGGTCGCGAGCACACCCTCATAGATCTTGCCGAACTTCAACTTGAAGAAGATGTTCGTGGACTCGAACACGGCTCCGTTCATCGCCGATGCAGCGAGCATTGCGGGCGCTGCGAACGCTGTATAGGGCACCGCCGTACCCGCAACGTCGATGTCGCCGACGAGCTGACCGATGCCGATGCCGATCGCGAACAGATAGAACACCGGCTCGAAGAACCCCGACACGAGTACCGGCCAGAACGACTTCGTCGCCACGATGTTGCGTTCCACGAGGTACCGTCCACGCCACCGCCGCGGCAACGGTGGGACGACTCGAGCGGTCAGTGTCCGTGGGGTCACGGTGTCAGCTTCCGTCGAATCGGTGCCATAGCGAGCACCGTTCCGGCCAGGATCAGCGCGGAGAGGTACAGCACGCTCACCCACCACGCCACTGCAGGAGTCGTCCCGACGACGGTCGCTCGAGCGAGCTCCACAGCGTGATAGAGCGGCGTGACGACCGCAACGGGCTGCAGCCAACCGGGCAGGTTCGTGATGGGGAAGAACACGCCAGAGAACAGGAACATCGGGATCACGACGAAACGGAAGAACATGGCGAGTCCGGTGGGGTCTTCGAGTCGTACGGTGAAGGCCGTCGTGATGGCGACCATGGCCACACCGACGAGCAGTGCAGGCCCGACGGCAGCGAGGGATTGGAGGAGGGGAGCAACCCGGAACGCAGCCATCATGAAGGCGAAGATGGCTGAGACCATCAACACCCGCGCAGCGGACCACAGCATGTGGCCGATCACGAGGCTCGTGGTTCCGATCGGTGACGCGAGCCGTGCCTTCCACGTCTGGGTCCACTTGATGCCGCCCATCACCTTCCATGAGCCCTCGCCTGCACCGGTCTGCATGGCCGTTGCAACGAGCAGGCCCGGCGCGAGGAAGGTGAGGTAGGGCACGTTCTCGAGTCCGGCGGGCAGGTTTGCATCGACCAGGGAGCCAAGGCCGACGCCCATTGCCAGCAGGTAGAGCACCGGGCTGAGAAAGCTCGTGAACACGGACCCCCGCCATGTGCGACGATACGTTCTCGCTTCGGCCTCGAAGACCCTCAGAGGCAGCGGCGTCGCCATCAGTCGACGAGCGTTCGGCCGGTGAGGCGCAAGAACACGTCCTCGAGCGTGGAGCGCCTGGCCAGCACGGTCTCGGGTTCGAGCGTGGACTCGGAGATGACTGCGATCGTCTTGTCCGCGTCGTCCGTGTACACGAGGGCACGATCCGCGAGGATCTCCGTGCGGTCCGATAGTCCCGCCACATGGTCTCCGACCGTCTCGAGGACACCGACGGGGAAACGCAGTTCCACGACGTCTCTGGGAGTGTGTTGAGCGATCAGTGACAGCGGTGAGCCCTCGGCGACGATCTTGCCCTTGTCCATGACGACGAGTCGATCACAGAGCTGTTCGGCCTCGTCCATGTAGTGCGTGGTGATGATGAGGGTCACCCCTTGCTGCTTGAGGCGGTAGAGGCGGTCCCACAGCACGTGACGGGCCTGAGGGTCGAGGCCGGTCGTCGGCTCGTCGAGGATGAACATGTCCGGCTCGTTGATGAGGCCACGAGCGATGATCACCCGGCGTTTCATGCCTCCCGATAGTGCGCTGATCTTCGCATCGCGCTTGTCTTCGAGTTGAACGAAGGCAAGGAGTTCGGCGATGCGCTCGCGGATCGCTGCACGGGACAGATCGAAGTACCTACCGTACATCATGAGGTTGTCGAAGACCGTCAGTTCCTCGTCGAGGTTGTTCTCCTGGGGGACTACACCGAGTCGTGATCGCAGCTGTGGCCCCTGGGTCATGGGGTCGAGTCCGAGGACGGTGAGATCACCTTCGGTGATTGGGCTGACCGCACCGATCATCCGCATGGTCGAGGTCTTCCCCGCTCCGTTCGGGCCCAGGAAGCCGAACGCTTCACCCTGGCGCACCTCGAAGTCGATCCCATCGACCGCGACGAAATCTCCGAACTTCTTAGTGAGCGCGCGGGCAGAGATGAGAGCGTCGGACATAGGGAGAGAGGATACCTGTGGGTAGGTACGGCTCCCGACGGTCGAGGTGTTCACCGTTTTCCGTTCACCGTTTACCGGGTGGGGGTCATCCGTCTCTCACGAGCGGCTCGATCGTGGTCGTAACCAGGTTGGCGATGTAGTCGTCGGTGATGAGGTCGTGGTAGAGGAGGCGTCTGAAGTACAGCGGGCCGATGAGGCGATCGACGAGGAGAGCCGGTTCGGTGTTCTCGTCGAGTACGCCGTCTTCGATGCCGGCTGTGATTATGCCGTTGAGGAACATCGGCCCGAAAGCCGTCATCTCCCCGAGAGCGGCGAAGACGTCCTCGTCCCACTCGGCGAGTCCGATCATCGCTGCCAGCGTTCGGCCGCCATCGCCGTTGAGGGCAGATGCGAAGGCCGTCAGTGCCGCCGTGACGCGTTCGGTGATCGTGAGGTCTGCTCGGGGAGGCGTGAGACGGAGGTCGGCGCCGGCACGAAGCAGGTCGAGCAGGATCGCGGCGCGATTGGGCCAGTGGCGGTACACCGTTGCCCTCGCAACGCCCGCGGCTTCAGCGACTCGCAGGTGCGTGACGGCCTCGGGACCGTGTTCGTCGAGAAGCGTGCGTGCAGCATCGAGCATCAGGCTCTGGGTGCGTTGAACCTGTGGGTTCGTCGGGTTCTCAGTTCTCGTCATGCGGTATCACTCTAGAGATGATACGGTATGTCTCATCTAAGCCAAGTTGTCTCATATCAAAGGTTCATCATGCTTGTTCGTCTCGGCCGTTTCGCCTCTTCACATCCCTGGCGGATTCTCGCCGCCTGGGTCATCACGGTAGCAATGCTCGTCGGTGCGGTCGTCACGATCGGTCCGGCGTTCACGACGAGTATCACGGCTCCTGCCTCGGAGAGCACGGAGGGGCTCGACATCCTCTCGACCGAGTTTCCGAACGCCGGCGGAGACCCGGCGACGATCGTCTACAGCGCTACCCAGGGGGTCGACGATCCGCAGGTCGAAGCGGCGATGACGGAGCTCTTCGACGCAACGAAGGAGATCGACGGTGTCGTCAACGTCTTGAGCCCCTACTCGCCGATCGGGTCGAGCCAGATCTCGACGCACGGTGACAGTGCTGGGCAGATCGCGTACGCCCAGCTCGTCCTCGAGGCCGGCACGACGACCGACGAGGGCGCAGCGATCGGGGAGCAGATCGCATCGCTGGCTCCCGAGATCGACGGTGTAGAGATCGCCCTCGGTGGCGACATGTTCCGGCATCGCGAACCACCAAACTCCGAGATGCTCGGCATTGCGTTCGCCATCTTCGTGCTGATCGTTGCGTTCGGCTCCGTGCTCGCCATGGGCCTTCCCATCGCGACGGCACTGGCAGGAGTGGGCACCGGCGTGCTGCTCACGGCACTGATGAGCAACGTCATCGAGATGCCGGATTTCGCAGCGACGATCGGGATCATGATCGGTCTCGGTGTCGGTATCGACTACGCCTTGTTCATCGTCACCCGTTATCAGGAGCACCTCGAACGGGGGGAGTCGGTCGCGTGCTCGGTTGGTGCCGCACTCGACTCTGCCGGGCGTGCCGTCCTTTTTGCAGGGGTCACCGTCGTGGTGTCCCTGCTCGGCATGTTGCTCATGGGTATCACGTTCGTCACCGGCCTGGCGATCGCCGCATCGGTGACGGTGATGGTCACCATGATCGCTTCGGTGACGTTGCTTCCCGCCCTGATCGGTCTCGCCGGACACCGGATCCAGGTCACCCGCCGTGGTGGTCTCCTCGCATCGGCGTTCGTTGCCCTTGCCTTGCTCGGTGTCGCCCTCGATGTACCGGTCCTTCGCCTCGGTGTTCTGCTCGCGGTGGTTGCTGCGGTGTTGGCCCGCTTCTGGGGCCCGCTGAACAAGACCGTGAAGATCTCGTCCGACAAGCCGATCGAGGAGACCTTCTCGTATCGATGGAGTCGCTTCGTCCAGCGTCGTGCCTGGATCATCACGATCTCGGCCACGGTGGTCCTGCTCATCGCTGCCATCCCCGTGCTCTCGATGCAGCTCGGTTTCGCCGACGCTGGCAACGATCCCGAAGGGACTACCACGAGGCAGGCCTACGACATGTTGGAGGAGGGCTTCGGACCGGGTGCCAACGGCCCGCTCCTGCTCGTCACGGAGCTCCCCGAGGGAGCGAACCTTACGGGAGCCAAGCAGGTGACCCAGCTCCTCGAAGGCGTCGACGGTGTCGTGAAGGTGTCGATGCCGATACCGAACGATCCCCAGCAGCCGACCGCCGTGTTGTGGCAGGTGATCCCCGAGACCTCTCCCCAGGATGAGGCGACGGTCGACCTCGTTCATGACCTGCGTGACAACGTCGTGCCGCAGATCAACGAGGCTGCCGGTACCGACATCAAGGTCACCGGACCGGTGGCAGCCAACATCGACTTCTCCGAGTACCTCTCCCAGCGCATCTGGTACTTCTACGGAGCCGTCCTACTGATCTCGTTCCTGTTCCTGATGGTCGTGTTCCGCTCGGTACTCGTTCCGCTCAAGGCCGTCGGGATGAACCTCCTCGCGATCGGTGCCGCGTACGGGATCGTGGTCGCCGTGTTCCAGTGGGGCTGGGGAGGTGACCTCCTCGGGATCTCACCAGGTCCGATCGAGCCGTTCATCCCGATGATGCTCTTTGCGATCGTGTTCGGCCTCTCGATGGACTACGAGGTGTTCCTGCTCACGAGAATCCGTGAGGAGTATGACACCTACGGTGACAACAGCGCAGCCGTCGCCGACGGACTCGCGGCGACAGCACGGGTGATCACCGCTGCAGCCTTGATAATGGTGTTCGTGTTCGGAAGCTTCATGCTCGAGGACCTCCGTACCGTCAAGATCCTCGGCCTCGGCCTCGCCGCTGCGGTCGCGATCGATGCGACGGTGATCAGGATGCTGCTCGTACCGGCAACGATGGAACTCCTCGGAGACAAGAACTGGTGGATCCCCCGCTGGCTCGACAGGGTCCTCCCGAACCTCGTCGTGGAACCGGCGAGGCCCACCGATGACGTCGATGCGGACCTAACGGTCCCGGAGCCTGTCTGAGGCAGGGAAGAGGCTTCGAAGATTCGGCGTGCACGGCCGCTTGCGTTCTCCATAGCTACGTGGAATGCTCATGGCCGATGGCCGATGGCCGATGGCCGATGGC
>JAJRYI010000202.1 GCA_024275815.1 Actinomycetes bacterium
CCCCCCCTTCAGGGGGGACGGCAGAGCGACGCAGGAGCGATGCAGGGGGGAGGGCGAGCCTGCGAGCACGAAGTGGAACCAACCTGTGTGCGGGTCTGTGTCGTGCCGGGCTCGCGGGCTCGCGGTCCCCCCTCGCTCGCAGACTCGCTTGTCCCCCCTGAAGGGGGGACGGAAGGAGGAGTCCGGTATCGCGGTGTCGAACAGCGGATCCAGGCTGAGGGGGGGGGACGGGAAGTCGTCTACGCGATCGTGCCCTCGGCGCGGTGGCGCTCGCGTTGGACGGCCCACTCGCTTTCGAGCATCGACCATACGGTGTGGTCGAGCCAGCGGTCTCCGACCTTCACCTCGTCTCGAAGAGTGCCTTCGAGGGTGAACGCGAGCCGTTGGGCGATGCGTTCCGATCTCGTGTTCCCGACCGCGATTCGCAACTGGACCTTGTGGAGGCCCATCTCCTCGAAGCCGATCTGGATCACGCGGGTCGTCGCCTCGGTCCCGTATCCCTTTCCAGATTCGTCGGAGCGGATCCAGTACCCGACTTCGCCGATCGCGTTCTGCTGCGATGTGGTCCAGATGGACACGTTCCCGATGTGCCTGTCGAGGTCGTCTGCGGCGCGGATCGTGAAGTCGTATGCACGGCGTTCGGCCCAGGCACTGACGGACTCGCGGATGAAACGTTGTGACACTCCCCGGTCGTACCCCTCGATCCACGGCAGCCAGGGCTGGAGATCCACGAGTGATGCGGTCACGGCGTCGTGCAGCGATGACACGTCGCGGCGCCGGAACGGCCGGAGCATCAGCCGTTTCGTATAGCGGGGTTGACTGTGGACGGTGTTCGCCATGTCATGCAGCCTATCTGGATAAGCTCGGTCGATGGATTCATGGACGATACTTCGTTCTCTGCCCCCAGTGGTCGACCCACCCGGGGCAGAGTACGCCGTGCTGGTCCCTCTCTACGAGGATGATCACGGCGTAATTCGTATCATCCTGACTCGCAGGCCAGACCACATGCCGACACACCCCGGCGATGTGGTGTTCCCCGGCGGTCATCGTGAAGATGGGGAGGACCCCGTAGCCACCGCCAAGCGCGAGGCGTGGGAGGAGATCGGACTGCCCGAGGTCAACGTCCTCGAGATTCTCGGCGGATTGAATCCGGTGACGACGAGAGATCTGTCCCGGCCGATCGTCCCCGTCGTCGCTCGCATAGAGCGGCCCCGCGAACTCGTCGCGAGCGTCGACGAGGTCGACGTGATCATCGAACCATCACTTGCCGAACTGCTCGACGAGGATCGATGGACACAGCGACCATGGTTCGGCCGCTCTCTCTGGTTCTTCGAGTTCGATGAGGGCATCTTGTGGGGAGCGACTGCGTTCATGATGCGGGATCTACTCGCACACCTGCGCGAGGAACGCTGACGTCACCAGGTGTGGGAGCATGGGGCCATGGCACGACACATGACACCGGAGGAGTTCCGGAACAACGGATATCAGATCGTGGACTGGATCGCTCGCTACATGGAGGAAGTAGAGAACTATCCGATCCTGTCGAGGGTCGATGCTGGAGAGATCGCTGCACGCATGCCGGCATCTGCCCCCGAGCAGCCTGAGACCTTCGACACGCTCATCGCCGACCTCGATCGGGTCGTGATGCCGGGTATCACCCACTGGCAGTCACCGAACTGGTTCGCGTACTTCCCCGCGAACACGTCACCACCGTCGATCCTCGCCGAGTTCGCCGCTGCGGGCCTCGGTGTTCAAGGGATGCTGTGGTCGACGTCTCCGGCAGCGACCGAGGTGGAGTCGAGAGTCCTCGATTGGCTCGTCGACATGTTGGCGCTCCCGGAGTCGTGGAAGTCCACGGGTCCGGGCGGAGGGGTGATCCAGATGAGCGCGTCGGATGCGACCCATGCAGCACTCGTCGTTGCCAGACATCGTCGACGTGGCGACGCATCTGCTGAAGACATGGTCGTCTACGTATCTGACCAGGCGCACTCGTCGATCGAGAAGGGGTGCACCGTCGCCGGTATCGGACACTGCCGCAAGATTGCGACGGACTCCGAGTTCGCACTCGACGCCGATCGCCTCGAGTCCCAGATCGTCGAGGATCTCGCTGCAGGGCTGCTACCGATCGCCGTCGTGTCGGCCGTCGGGACCACCGCGACGACCGCCGTCGACCCGGTGAGGGCGATCGATGCGGTTGCCAAGCGCCACATGATGTGGCACCACGTCGACGCCGCATATGCGGGAACGGCCATGGTCTGCCCGGAGTTCCGACCCTTCCAGGACGGTGTGGAGCTCGTTGACAGCTATACGTTCAACCCGCACAAGTGGATGATGGTCAACTTCGACTGCAACGTCTTGTGGGTTGCCGACCGGGCTCCGCTCATCGACACGATGAGCATCCTCCCACCATATTTGAGGAACGAGGCCTCCGACAGTGGCGCGGTGATCGACTATCGAGACTGGCACGTTCCTCTGGGTCGCCGGTTCAGGGCTCTCAAGTTGTGGTGGGTGATCCGCTCATATGGAGTCGAAGGCATCCGCAGCTTCGTGCGATCACATGTGCTGCTTGCGAACGACCTCGCTGCACGGATCGAAGCAGATGACCGGTTCGAGATCACTGCCCCACACCCCTTTGCTCTGGTGTGTTTCGCTCACACCGACGGGAACGACGCAACGCGGGATCTCGCTGAGGCGCTCAACGACAGCGGTGATGTGGCGGTGACACCCTCGGTGATCGGTGAGCGATGGTTCATCCGTGTCTCCATCGGCCAAACGTACACGGAGAGATCCCACGTCGATTACCTCTGGGAGCTGATCGATCGATTGGCGTAGCTCTCATCGATCGTGAACATGGTGCACAGGAGCGGCGCTGTTTCGGTCAGTCGGTCGACCAGTCCTCTGCGGGGTACCGCATCTTGCGTTCGGCTTCGACCGATACGGCGTAGGCCGCGGCTTCCGTCCGGGACTTCATCCCGAGCTTTGCAAGGATGTGTGAGACGTAGTTCTTCACCGTCTTGTCCGAGAGGAACATCTCCTGTGCGATCTGCTTGTTGGTTTGTCCTTCGGCGAGGAGGTCGAGGACACGTCGTTCCTGGAGGCTCAAGGAGTCGAGCTTCGTCTCGTCCCGACTCCCCGAGCGAACCCGGGACGCGAGAGCCGTGTCGAGGGCATCGCCGAAGGCGTGGTCGCCGTGCGCCACACTGCGGACGGCCTCGATGAGGCCTCCCGCGTCGACTCGCTTGAGAACGTACCCGGAGGCACCAGCGTCGCAGGCTTCGAGC
>JAJRYI010000015.1 GCA_024275815.1 Actinomycetes bacterium
CCGGTTGCACCACCGATCTTGCCCACGCTCCAGCGCCGAACGCCCCATACGGCAGCGACACCGACAACAGCGGCCGGGACCACCCAACCGAGGAGAAACACCCCAGCGATCACGACGCCGACCAGATACGCCGCCCATCCGCTCCCGACACTTGGACGGAGCATCGCTCCAAGTCCGCTCGTGCGCGCTGGAGGTGTGACGGCCAACAACAAGACAGCGGCACCTCGCGAAAGGGCGTGTGCTGAGACAAGTGCAACAACACCTTCCCAACCACCAAGGCCGGCGAGCGCTGCCACCCGCACAACGACACTGAGAACCAAACCGATGGTGCCGAACACCCCGACCCGCGGATCGCTGAGGATCTGGAGGGTTCGTTGCCGATCGTGGGAGCCACCGAAGGCATCGAGCGTGTCGGCAAGCCCATCTTCATGAAGGGCCCCGGTGACGACGACACCTGCGATCACAGCCACCGTGGCAGCGAGCAGCGGTGGCACGGCCTCGAGCGCCAGCGCATACACACCGGCAACGGACAACCCGACAGCGGCTCCCACGACGGGGAACCACACGAGTGCCCCTTTTGGAAGCCCACCGTCGCTCACCCGGATCGGGAGACGCGTGAGGAAGCGCACCGCGGCGGCGAGGTCACGCACCGGGAGGCAATCCGAACTCCTCGAACGTTGGAACGTCGACGACGGCTGCGGCTGCCATTCGGATCAGCGGGATGGCCGCAACGGCACCGCTGGCTTCACCGAGCCGCATCTCAAGATCCAACAACGGCCTCATGCCGAAACGGCTCAAGAGCTTGTCGTGCCCCGGCTCGGGCGACCGGTGGCCCGCAATACAGTGGGAGAGACCACCGGGCACCGCGACCCCCAACGGACCCGCAGCGGCCGTGACCACGTACCCATCGAGTACAACCGGTATCGAACGCCTCCGCGCCTCGACAAGCGCACCGGCGATCGCCGCCAGCTCCGCACCACCGACTCGCCGGAGTATCTCGAGTGGGTCGGAAACGGACGAGACCCGATCTATCGCCCGCCGCACGACGTCGGTCTTGCGGTTCAGCGCCTCGTCGTCGACCCCGGTCCCGCGACCAACCCAGGACGCCGGATCTCCCCCGAACACCCCGGCAGACACCGCGGCAGCCGGTGTCGTGTTCCCGATCCCCATCTCACCGAGAGCGATCAGGTCGCTATCTGCGTCCACGACTGCCTGTCGGCCCATCTCGATACTGGCGGCGAAGCGCTCCTCCGACATTGCATCCTCGACGGCGAGGTTCCCTGTTGGGTCACCAACGCCGACATCGATCACCCGCAGCGTTGCTCCTGCCTCCCTTGCCAGGACGTTGACGGTGGCGACCTGCTGCTCGAAGGCCTGCACCATCGCACCCGTCACCTCCGATGGATACGCGCTGACTCCTTCGGCTGTGACGCCGTGGTCCGACGCGAAGATCAGAGCGGTTGGTCGTTCTATTCGTGGATGTGTCGTGCGTTGCCAGCCCGCGAGGAAGACCGCTATCTCGTCGAGACGGGCAAGCGCTCCGCGTGGCCTGAGGACCGAATCGGCCCTGGTGGCAACGGCAAGGCGGGCATCCTCGTCGGGACCCGATGCCTCATCGAGATCCCTTCGGAGACTATCTGACGTGATCACAGCCCGAGACCTCCGGACCCCGTGAGCCGGGATAGTTCGAGTGCACGGCCTGCAACGAGCAGATACACGCGGTCAGTCGCATCTGCCCATATCTGGTTGACACCTCCGAGAACGTCGCGGTAGACCCGGCCGAGATTCGTCGTGGGAACGAGACCCGAACCGACCTCGTTCGAGACCGTGATGACCGGGGAACGGTGAGTGGCTGCGACTGCAGCTGTATCGGCGGCTCGATCGTAGATCTCAGCGCTGGTGACCCCGTCGCCGAGGAGGTTGGAGACCCACAACGTCAAGCAGTCGAGGACCACACACTCACCGGGGGGGACCTCTCCGATGGCTGTTGCGATGTCGAGCGGCTCTTCGACCGTCGTCCATTGAGATGGACGTTGCCGGCGATGGTTGACGATGCGGGCAGCCATCTCGTCATCGCCAGGCTCTGCGGTGGCTATGTACGTCACCGCTCCGCCGAAGCGTTTCGCGAGGTCGACCGCCAGGGTGCTCTTGCCGCTTCTGGCGCCTCCGAGCAAGAGAACCGTGTCACCGGGCTCCCCACCGGCGCGACCACCCCTTGGCGTGTCGACCAGCCGATTCACAACGTCGGGATCCCGTGGCGGAGTGATGTCCTGTGTGTGTCCCATGAGTCGTCGGGTTCCTTCCGCTCGAGGGAGGAGTGGCCTTCAACGACTGTGGACGATCCCCTCCTCCGGGGGCGCGCCCACCACCACCATGACAGGCGACCTGGCTCGTCCCCTCAGCGGGGCTTCACAGTTGCGGTACAGCGCCGGACTTCAACCGGACTTCGCTGTCGATGGAGTGCCTTTCCACAATAGAGCACTCGCGAGCCATGGGGTTGGAGCCGGGTGCACTCCCACCCATCTCGGGTCGATCCAGATCGACGCCGGTCGCGGTGACCCGGCACTACGATGCCGTCGCCATGCCACGCCACACCCCGCTCGAAGGTTTCCCGACCCCGCTCCCCGGCCCTCACGGAGGTGATGGGCCACTGATCGCCCGAGCACTCGGCCTCGACCCTGCCTCGATCCTCGATCTCTCACAAAGCATGAACCCTTTCGCCCCTTCGATCTCGTCCATTGCACAGGGCCATCTCGACACACTGAAGGCCTATCCGCATCCCGAGGAGGCAACGCTCGCCCTCTCCGACACGTTCGATGTCGATCCGGGGCGGATCCTGCTCACCAACGGCGGCAGCGAAGCCATCACCCTCGTGTCGCGCGAGATCGGTGGGCGCGTGGCGTCTGAACCCGAATTCAGCCTGCATCCCCGCAACGAGACGGGCCCGGTGTGGCGTAGTGACCCTCACAACCCCAGCGGCCGACTCGCCGATACCGCCGATACCGCCGATGTCTGGGATGAGGCGTTCTACCCGCTTGCGACGGGGGTCTGGACCTCGAGGCGGTCATCGGTGATCGTCGGGTCGCTCACGAAAGTGTTCGCGTGCCCTGGTTTGCGGATCGGCTACGTCATCGCCGACGATGTCGACCGGTTCTCCCAACATCAGCCGGCGTGGTCGCTGAACAGCCTTGCAGCAGCCACGCTCCCCGATCTCCTCGACACCGCCGACCTGCCCGGCTGGGCCGCGGCGATCGCCGCGGCGCGACGTGCACTCTCTGCCATGTTGACCCACAGGGGTCTGATCCCCGAGTCGGGAGACGCCCCGTGGGTACTCACCTACGCACCGGACCTGCGCGAGCGCCTCGCACCTCTCGGGATCATCGTTCGCGACTGTGCGAGTTTCGACATGCCGGGCTACGTACGCATCGCGGTACCTGATGATGCAGGACTCGCTCGTCTCGAAGCCGGGCTGGACCAGGTGATGTAGCAGCCGGTGGGAGGGATCCCCGTGGTTTCTGTGCACCGGCAGCGCTGCGAGTCGCACGTCCCACGACCTGGATCCGGGTACCACCACGTCGAACCGATACCGGGTTCAGGGCTGTTCGGGGAGTCACTGGAACGAGGACGCGATACCATGGCAGCCGGTACGGCGATGAAGTCCGGTTGGAATCCGGCACTGTCCCGCAACGGTGAACTGTCATCGAGCCAAGGCTCGATAGCCAGCAAGTCCGGTCACACCCCGTACCGAGCGAACCGTTCGACCCGCGAGGAAACGGGTTTGGTTCGGCCGGCACACTTTCTGTCGATCGAGCTACTGATCCTCGTCCGACAGGAGGTACTAGATGCCGAGAATCCGAGTCCTGATAGCCACCGTGGTGGCTCTTTCGTTGAGCGTTGCTGCGTGCAGCTCCTCACCTGAGAGTGCCCCGCCCACGACGCAGGTAGCCACGACCGTCACGACCACCACGGTCCCGGTCACGACCACCACGGCACCCCCCGAGACGACGACGACCGTTGCGGAAGTGACAGACTTCCCCGTGACGATCGAGTCCGACGGCGGTACGTGGACACTCGACGCTGCTCCACAGCGCATCGTGTCCTTGTCCCCGACCGCAACCGAGATCCTCTTCGAGATCGGTGCCGGTGACCAGGTCGTCGCCGTCGATGCCTACTCGTACTTTACGGAGGAAGCACCGGTGACCGACCTGTCGGGTTACGACCCGAACGTCGAGGCTGTGGTCGCTTATGAGCCCGACCTCGTTGTGATCGCCAACGACGCCAACGACCTGGTCGCTGCCCTCACTGCGCTCGACATCCCGGTGCTGGTCAGCCCGGCACCGGCCGATATCGAAGGCGGGTTCGAAGCGATGGCGCAGATCGGTCTGGCAACCGGTCACGTCGATGAGACCGCAGCGACGATCGCGCGACTCCGTGATGAAGTCTCCACCGCTTTGGCAGCAGCGCCGAACGTCCCGATCCGCATCTACCACGAGCTCAGCGACTCACTCTATTCAGCGAGCTCCTTCGGGTTCATCGGAGCCGTGTACGCCGCGATGGGGACGATCAACATCGCCGACGAAGCAGACCCGGACGGCTACGGGTACCCTCAACTGACCGAGGAGTACATCGTCACAGCCGACCCTGAGCTGATCATCATCACCGATCAGGTTGCGTACTCCGCCGATGACGTTGCAGCCAGACCGGGCTGGGACGAGATCACCGCGGTCAAGAACGGCAACATCGTGGTCGTCGATGCAGACATCGCCTCACGTTGGGGTCCCCGACTGCCACAGTTCATCGACGCTGTCGCTCAGGCCCTCGCAAGCGTCACCGTCTCGACACCGTAGCGCCGACCGTGCCCGGCAGCCGCGTGCGTACCCCTCCCCCGAGAGAAGGTACGAACGCGGCTGCCGAACGAGCTTTCCGGCTACCGGTCGGTGCCGTCGTCATCGGCGTGGTGGTCGTCGTCGCCGTCGCCATCTTCAGCGCCTCTCACGGTGCAGCAGGGCTGCCTGTACGAGGAGTCGTCTCATCACTCGTGGATCGTCTGCCATTCCTCGATGTGAGCAGCGGGTTGACACCGCGCCAGGAGAGCATCCTGTTCCAGATCCGTCTCCCCCGACTCGCGCTCGGCATGCTCGTGGGCGGGGCGCTCGGCATGGCGGGAGCGGCCTATCAGGGAGTGTTCCGGAACCCGCTGGCGGACCCGTATCTCCTGGGAGTCTCTGCCGGCGCGGGGTTCGGTGCCGTCCTGGCGTTCGGATTCGGTCTCGACCTGGGCTGGGGGCCGTTCGACGCCGTACCCGCCGCCGCCTTCGTCGGGGCGCTCATCGCCGTATCGGTCTCCGCTGCGATCGGCCGGGGCATGGGATCGTCGCCTGCAACGTTGCTCCTTGCAGGGGTAGCGATGGCAGCACTGTTCTCTGCCGCCCAGACCTACGCCCTTCAGAGCTTGAACGAGACCCGTGCACGGGAAGTGTTGTCGTGGCTCTTCGGGCAACTCAACACGACAGGTTGGGATCAGATCCTGATCCTCACCCCGTACCTCGTCGTCTGTGGCACGGTGCTGATGGTGCATCGAAGGCATCTCGACGTACTACGCGTCGGTGACGACGAGGCCAGGGCGCTGGGCCTCGATCCCCGCAGGTCACGCATCCTCATCATCGTTGCTGCGTCACTCATGACTGCCGCAGCCGTGTCCGTGAGTGGGTTGATCGCCTTCGTCGGCCTCGTCGTGCCGCACATCGTACGGATCTTGATCGGGCACAGCTATCGGATCATCATCCCGCTGTCGGCGCTCGTCGGTGCAGCGTTCCTAGCGTTCGTCGATGTGGGGGCGAGAACCCTCGTGTCACCGTCCGAACTCCCGGTGGGCGTCATCACAGCCTTCGTCGGGGCTCCGTTCTTTGCGTTCGTGCTCCGCCGTGGACGACGGTTCAAGGCATGAGGGCGCCTCCTCGAACATCGTTGCTCAGCTGCAGGAACCTCACCGCGGGGTATCGCAACAAGGAGGTGCTGCGCGGTGTCGACCTCGAAGTGC
>JAJRYI010000203.1 GCA_024275815.1 Actinomycetes bacterium
CACGTTCAACAGCGTGAGGACGACGATGATCAAGGCAGCGAGACTCGAAGCCGCGAGTGCCGATGATCCACCCGGGACGATCAGTGCGGCACCGTACGAACCGAACGTTCTGGCAACCATGGCCATGCCGATGACACCTGCCGCGTAGTAGAAGATGGATAGCCCGCCCGCAAAGACACCCACGCCGTACCCACGCGTCAGATAGTCGACAGGCCCACCCGCCGATGGGTACCGCGCTCCGAGTCGGCCATAGGAGTAGCCGTTGAGGAGCGCCACGATGCCACCTCCTGCAAAGGCGAGCCAGACGGTCGATCCTGCCACCGACCCGACCTCTCCGAGGAGAGCGAAGATCCCTGCACCGACCATCGAACCGATACCGAGGGACACAGCACGCGTGACCGTCATCGGTGCGCGGTCGGTTGCTGAGGCCTGTGCATCGGGGGGCATCGAGCAACCCTACCAACGCAGCACATAGCTACGTCCGTCTCCACGTCGGGAGCGCACGCATCCTGAGATGCCGTTGTGGCACCATCGAGAGCACCAGGTCGTATCATCGTGAACAGAGAGTTGGGGCGCCTTTCGCGCTACCTTTTCTCCCTATGCGACTAGGGATTCGAAAAGAACCGTCATCCAACGAAGCTCGGGTTGCTGGGACACCTGCATCCATTTCCTCACTCATCGACCTCGGCTTCGAGGTCGTCGTCGAGTCGGGAGCAGGAGACCTCTCCAGCATCACCGATCAGGACTTCGCCGACGCAGGCGCAACGATCGTCACGGCGCTCGTCGATGCTGCACCCATCGATCTGCTCCTCACCGTGGGGCCTCCCGCGTCGAGCGACATCGAGGCGCTCAGCGACACCGGTGTCGTCATGGGTCTCTTGAACCCGTCGGCGACCGCCGACGAACTCGCCGGGTACGCGGGTCGCGGCCTGACCTCGATCGCCATGGAACTCGTGCCGAGAACCACACTCGCCCAGTCCATGGACGCACTCTCCTCCCAGGCGACCGCAGCAGGCTACGCCGCCGTCCTCTTCGGAGCGACCCGACTGCCCAAGTTCCTCCCCATGCTCGTCACCGCAGCAGGGACGATTCCCCCCGGTCGCATCCTGATCCTCGGCGTCGGCGTCGCCGGCCTCCAGGCGATCGCGACCGCCCGCAGGCTCGGTGCCATCGTCAGCGCTTACGACATCCGTCCCGAGACGAGGGAGCAGGTCGAGAGCCTCGGTGCCAAGTTCATCGACGCCCCGACCCAGGAGATGGATGAAGGAGGCTACGCGAAAGCCGTCGACGAGGAGACCGCTGCTGCCCAGCGCGAGATCCTCGCTTCCGCTGTTGCCGAGAGCGATCTCCTCATCACGACCGCTCAGGTGCCGGGGCGCCAGGCCCCGAGACTCGTCGAACGCGCCGTCGTGGAACGGATGAAACCAGGTTCGGTGATCATCGACATGGCGGCGGCATCGGGCGGCAACGTCGAGGGCTCGGAGCCGGACACAGAGGTAGACATCAACGGTGTCAGGGTCTTCGGTCCAACGGACCTCCCGTCGCGGGTCGCAGCCGACGCGAGCCGCATGTACGCACGCAACCTGCTCGAGATGGCCCAACGCATGGTCGTCGACGGCGTGCTCGCCATCGACCCTCAAGACCCTGTACTCGGACCGGCGATCGCAGCACGACCCGACTCGCAAGGAGCCAGCGAATGAGCTCAGAGTTCATCCAGGGAATCGTCGTCTTCGTCCTCGCATCCTTCGTCGGGTTCGAGGTGATCAGACGGGTTCCTCCCACACTGCACACACCGCTGATGTCGGGTGCCAACGCCATCTCGGGGATCACCATCGTCGGTGCGATCATCGCAGCCGCGACCGGGAACGGAGTCGTTGCAGGCATCCTCGGCTTCTTCGCCGTGGTGTTCGCGATGATCAACGTCGTCGGTGGCTTCCTCGTGACCGACCGCATGCTCGAGATGTTCAAGAAAGTCCCTGGTAAGAGCCGATGACTGAACTCTCCTTCACCGAGATCGTCATCGCTCTCGCGTACCTCGCCGCCGGCGTTCTCTTCATCGTCGGCCTGAAGGGCCTCACCTCTCCCAAGACGGCACGCAAGGGAAACCGTATCGCCGCAGTCGGGATGCTCGTGGCCATCATCGTCGTCATCGCCGATCTGGTCGCCCACAACACGGTCAGTGCGACAGCGGCATGGGCGATCGTCGTTGCAGGCATAATCGTGGGTGGAGCCATCGGTGCGTTCCTTGCCCTTCGTGTCCAGATGACGGACATGCCACAGCTCGTCGCCGCCTTCAACGGTTTCGGTGGTGGAGCGTCGGCTCTCGTGGCAGCCGAGGTCATCGTCTCAGCCGAGTACTCGTTCTCCGCCGAGATCGGGGTCACCACAGCGCTGTCGCTCATCATCGGGGCGATCACCCTGACGGGATCGTTCATCGCCTACGCCAAGCTCCAGGGCCTCATCGGCGGCAAGCCCGTCGCCATCCCCGGTGGCCCGGCTACCAATGCGGTCATCGCCGTCGCCGCCCTCGCCGCAAGCATCTTCTCCATCGCCACCGGCAACGTTGCCGGCTACTGGGTGGCGACTGCCCTCGCGCTCGTACTCGGTGTCACCGCGGTGCTGCCCATCGGTGGCGCAGACATGCCCGTCGTCATCTCCCTCCTCAACTCGTTCTCCGGTATCGCAGCAGCGATGGCCGGGTTCACCATCGGCAACCAGGCACTCATCATCGGCGGTGCCCTCGTCGGTGCAGCAGGGCTGATCCTGACGCTCGACATGTCCGTCGCCATGAACCGGTCGATTCCGAACATCCTCTTCTCCGGCTTCGGGGGAACGGTTGCAGGCGCCGATGAGATCGGTACGAAACCTGTGAAGCGGGCAACACCAGACGATGCAGCCATCGCCCTTGCCTATGCACAGTCCGTGATGGTCGTCCCCGGCTACGGTCTCGCCGTGGCCCAGGCCCAACACGCAGTTCGTGACCTCGCCGCTGAACTCGAAGAACGTGGCATCGAGGTGCACTACGCCATTCACCCTGTTGCCGGTCGCATGCCGGGACACATGAACGTGCTCCTTGCCGAGGCCGACATCTCCTACGACCTTCTCCTGGACCTCGACCAGTCGAACCCGAAGTTCGGCCAGACGGACGTCGTCCTCGTGATCGGAGCCAACGACGTCATCAACCCCGCAGCGAAGAACGATCCGGACAGCCCGATCTACGGGATGCCGATCCTCAACGTCGATGAGGCACGAACCGTCATCGTCGTCAAGCGGAGCCTCTCCCCCGGTTTCGCCGGTATCGACAACCCCCTCTTCTACGAGGACGGCACGATGATGTTCTTCGCCGATGCCAAGGCTGCACTCGAGGACACGCTGGCAGCGCTCGGCAACCTCTGAGATGGAGCTACGCGAGGTCCTCGCGAAGCGCCGAATGGTTCGCAACTACAGCGACGAACCCGTCCCGAGCGACGTCCTCGAGCGGATCGTCGACGCCGGTCTCCGTGCGCCTTCCGCAGGGTTCTCTCAGGGTCAACGATTCGTTGTCGTCACAGGCACCGCCCAGCGCAACGCCGTTGCTGAGTCATGCAGGGAACACGAGTACGTCCAACGAGGCTTCGACCCTTGGATCTCTCGCGCCCCTGCACACATCGTGCTCTGCGTCGATCGCGACGCCTACCTCAAACGCTACTCGGAGCCGGACAAGGCAGCCGTCCGGGGACGGACATCGAGAGAGGGGGACTGGACGGTCCCCTACTGGTGGGTCGATGCCGGGGCAACGCTCATGGCCGTACTCCTGGCTGCGGTCGACGAGGGCCTCGGGGCAGGCTTCCTCGGGGCCCACGTCGTCGACGATCTGCATACGACACTCGACATCCCGCCCGAGATCCTGATCGTCGGGATCGTCACGGTTGGCTACCCCCTGCCCGACCGTCGTTCGAGCAGCCTCGGACGCGGATGGCTGGATCGCGACACGGTCGTCTCCTATGAGTCGTGGGGACGCCCCAGAGCCTGATCGAGGTCCGCGATGAGGTCTTCGACGTCCTCTACCCCGATCGAGAGGCGCACGAGGCCCGGATCCGTCGTCGGGTCGCTCACGATTCGGTGCTCGGCAAGTGACTCGACGCCACCGAGAGACGTCGCATTCTCGAAGACATCGAGGTCGGCAACGAACCGTGCCGCAGCGGATGCCGATCCCAGGTCGATCGACAGTATCGAGCCGAACGCCGACATCTGTTCGGCCGCGACCTCGTGGCGCGGGTGGCTGGGCAGACCCGGATACCAGGTGTGCACGCCCCTCGAGTCGAACCACTGAGCGATCGACAGGGCCGACTCGCATGCCTGGAGCACCCGAAGCTTCAACGTTCTCACACCACGCAGCGCAAGCCACACGTCCAGTGAGCCGGGGACCGCGCCGGTGAGGGTCCGCATGGAG
>JAJRYI010000204.1 GCA_024275815.1 Actinomycetes bacterium
CGCCATCGTTGCGAATCCGGTGGGAGGACATCGGTGGTCCCCTTCGGTGCGCGGAAGATAGTCACAACAACTCCTGAAGAAACGGGTTGAGCTTGCGCTCGGCGGCAAGCGTAGTGGCAGGTCCGTGTCCTGGAAGTACCCGGGTGTCGTGCGGGAGCGGCAGGACCTTGCCTGCCATCGAAGCCATCAACGTGTCGTACGATCCACCGGGAAGGTCGGTCCTTCCAATCGAGCCCTGGAAGAGTTGGTCGCCGGAGAAGAGAACCCCATCGTCCGGGACGTAGAAACAGCAGTGTCCCGGGGTGTGCCCCGGTGTGAACAAAACCTCGAAAGACACACCGGCGAGTTCGAGACGCTGGCCATCGGAGAGATCGCTGAACGGCGCTGCGATCACTTCACTCTCGAGATCGTCGAGCGGTTGTCCGAGAAGAGCCCGCAGTTGCTCTCCAGGGTGTCTGGCCATGTCGACGTCTTGTGGGTGGAGATACGCTGTGACCGTTGGAGACACGAGACCGTCGATGCCACCGACGTGGTCGATGTGCCCGTGGGTCACGAGCACCGCAACGGGTGTCAGATCGTGGCGTGCGAGAAGCCTGCCGACGCCGTCTGGGTCGGGAGGAGCATCGACGACGACGGCGGGTCCACCGGGCCCGGCGGCCACGACGTAGGCGTTCGTCTGGAAGTACCACAGCGGAGCAAGGTCTATGAGCATGGTCATGTCGTGGCCTTTCAGGTCACAGGACGAGACGGTACGCGTCGTACACCCCGTCGATGGATCGGAGGCCACTGAGAACGGACTCGAGCGCTTCTCGGTCTGAGAGCTCTATCTCATAGCGCAACAGTGCAATACGATCCCGTCCGGTGACCGAGGAGGATGCATGGATGTTGGCACCGTAATCCGATAGGGCCGCGGTCACGTCCCTCAGGAGCTTCGTGCGATCGAGGGCCTCGACCTGGATCCAGACGAAGAAGGTACCCGTCTGCTCGGCTGCCCAAGCAACGTCGACCATCCGTTCGGACTGCATCGTGAGGGCACCGACGTTCGCGCAGTCGGATCGATGGACCGAGACTCCTCTTCCAACGGTCACGAAGCCGACGATGTCGTCACCGGGTACCGGTCCGCAACACTTGGCCATGCGCACAAGCATGTCTTCGAGTCCTTCGACCACGACGTCGCCTACGGTGCGCTGACGCCGCTTGTGAGGAACGGGGAGGCGCTCTGCGACGACCGCCTCTGCAGAGTCCTCAGGTTTCAGACGCCTCGCTACCCGCTGAGAAACCGTTTGTGGGCTCGTCCGGTTCTCTCCGACGGACATGTAGAGCGAGTCGACGTCGTCGAATCCGAAGTCGGAGGCAACCCCCTTGAGCTCGTCATCTATTCCGTGGAGAGGAACGCCGTCACGGCGCATCGCCTTGGTGACCGCTTCCTTGCCATCGGCGAGTGCAGACTCTCTTCGCTCCTTCGTGAACCACGCCTTGATCTTCGACGTCGCCCGTGAAGACTTCGCGAACTCCAACCAGTCCCTGCTCGGGTGGGCGTCCTGGCTGCGTGACGTGATGATCTCGACGATGTCACCACTTTCAAGTTCCGTCGACAGCGGGACGAGCCTCCCGTTGACCTTCGCTCCCGAGCAGCGATGCCCGACGTCGGTGTGGATCCGATAGGCGAAATCGACCGGTGTTGCACCCTTCGGCAAGGTCTTGACGTCACCACGGGGAGTGAGGGCGAACACCTCGTCCTGGTACAGATCCAGTTTGAGGTTCTCGAGGAACTCCTTGGGATCTTCGGCATCGTCCTGGATGTCCTGGATGTCCTGGA
>JAJRYI010000205.1 GCA_024275815.1 Actinomycetes bacterium
AAGCGTGCCGAAGAGATCTTCCCACCAGCGCTGTTGGCTGCGTACAACTCAGCCGAACTCATGCAAACGAAGGTGTGACGATGGCAGGAACACTCAAGATCACGCTCAGGCGGAGCCTCATCGGTGAGAAGCCGAAGGCACGCGCCACAGTTGAGAGCCTCGGCTTGCGCAAGATCAACTCGACGGTGGAGCGACCCGATACGTCGTCCGTCCGAGGGATGATCCATCACGTCAAGCACTTGCTCGAAGTGGAGGAAATCGGATGAAACTTCATCATCTCCGTCCTGCGGAGGGCTCGAAGAAGCGCAAGATCCGCGTTGGTCGCGGTGAGGCGGGACGTCGCGGAAAGACGGCCGGTCGAGGTACAAAGGGTCTCAAGGCACGCAGCAAGGTGCGCCTCGGATTCGAGGGTGGCCAGACCCCGTTACTCAAGCAGATGCCGAAACTCAAGGGGTTCAAGAACCCGAATCGTGAAGAGTTCACCGTCATCAACGTCGAGCGCCTTGGTGCGTTCGATGCCGGGACGACGGTGACGCCCGACGATATGCGTGAGGCAGGCCTCGCAAAGAAGCGCGGCAAGATCAAGGTGCTGGGCCAGGGCGATCTCGATGTCGCATTGACGGTCAAAGCACACGCGTTCTCGTCCGGGGCAGCAGACAAGATCAAGGCTGCCGGCGGCACCATCGAGGTATTAGACGACAAGTAGACGATTCGGGTCGGGCTGTCACCGACGCCGGTAACCTAGAAGCCGTGCGACAATGACAGCCTGACTCCGAGTTGGCCCTCCGTTGGGCTCAGGACCAACAAAGAACCATCGACCCCAAACCGACTGGAAACCCATGCTCACCGCCTTCAGGAACGCGTTCAGGATTCACGACCTGCGGAACAAGATCCTGTTCACCCTGTTCATCTTCGGCCTCTACCGGCTTGGGGCAACGATCCCGGTTCCCGGCGCCGACCTCAACGCGATCGCTGACTTCGCCAACCAGGCGGAACAGTCCGGGTTCGTGGGCTTGTTGAACCTGTTCTCCGGCGGTGCGCTCACCCAGCTGTCGATCTTCGCTCTCGGCATCATGCCGTACATCACCTCGTCGATCATCCTCCAGCTGTTGACCGTCGTCATTCCCAAGCTCCAGGCACTCCAGGAGGAGGGCGAGCACGGACGTAAGGTCATCACACAGTGGACTCGCTACGTCACGATCATCCTCGCGCTGCTGCAATCGACCGGTTTCGCGTACCTCTTCCACAGCGGTCAGTTCACCCAGGGCGTGGACCTCATCCCGGACTTCACCCCCCGCAACGTCATCATCATCGTGGTGACGATGACGGCAGGTACCGCACTCCTGATGTGGATGGGTGAGTTGATCACCCAGCGCGGCATCGGCAACGGCATGTCTCTCATCATCTTCGTCTCCATCATCAGCCAGATCCCGAGTCAGCTCGCGATCCTGAAGACGAACTCCGCAACGTACCAGTTCGTCATCATCCTGGCCGTCATGCTCGTGCTGACCGTCGGGATCATCTTCATCGAGCAAGGTCAGAGGCGGATACCCGTGCAGTTCTCCAAGCGGGTTCGCGGCCGCAAGGTGATGGGTGGCCAGTCGACGTACATCCCGCTCAAGGTGAACATGGCGGGCGTCATCCCGGTCATCTTCGCAACGTCCATCATGTACTTCCCTGCGTTGATCTCCTCAGCGCTCCCTTCCACAGGGTGGGGTGCTGCGGTGCGGGATTGGATCAACAACAACATGCTGTCGACGTCTGGCATCGGCTTCTCGCCGAGCCTGTGGTACATCGGTATCCTCGCTGCACTCGTCGTCTTCTTCACCTACTTCTACACGGCGATCCAGTTCGACCCCGAGCGCCAGGCGGACATGATCCAGCGTCAGGGAGGGTTCATCCCCGGCATCCGCCCCGGCCGCGCAACGGTCAACTACCTCTCACACGTCCTGTCACGAATCACCCTCCCGGGTGCGATGTACCTCGCCGTCGTCACGATCGCTCCGTCACTGCTCGGATGGTTGTGGAACGTCCCCGTCGGTCTGTCCGGTGTGTCGATCATCATCGTGGCCGGTGTGGCACTCGAGACATCGAAGCAGATCGAGAGCCAGCTCACGATGCGCAACTACGAGGGCTTCCTCAGCTAGCAACATCACGACACCGGGTACTCTGTACCGTGAAGTCGTTCGGAGATCGGGAGATCACATATGGCGAGACGCATCCTTTTCCTCGGTCCGCCCGGGGCAGGCAAGGGCACACAGGCAGCGATGCTCTCAAGAGCACTGCACATTCCGCACATCTCGACCGGGGCGATGCTACGTGACGCAGTCGCCACCGGAACGGAACTCGGCAGGAAAGTCGAGAGTGTCATGGCAGCCGGGGACCTCGTTTCCGACGACCTGGTCGTGGCCATCGTCGATGAACGGATCAACCAGTCGGACGCGAACTGTGGGTACCTCCTCGACGGCTTCCCGCGCACGATCGCTCAGGCCGAAGCACTCAACGACGCCGTCGTGAACGCGATAGGCACGGTGGTTCTGCTCGAGGCCGACACCGATGAACTCGTAGCTCGCCTTCTCAAGCGGGCTGAAGAGGAAGGCCGTGCAGACGACAACGAGACCACGATCCGGCGCCGTCTCGAGGTGTATCACAGTGAGACGGAGCCACTCATCGATTTCTACGGTGATGCAGTGATCCGCGTCGATGGCATGGGTTCGATCGAAGAGGTCTTCGCGCGGATCATGCTTGGGCTCGCCGCGAACTGACGGCGCGACGGCATGCAGGGTACGCGTCTCATCACGAAGAAGACCGACGCCGACTTCGACAAGATGAAGATCGCGGGTCGATGTGTGGCTGCGATGCACCAGGCTGTTCGCGAGACCGCGGAACCGGGTGTCACGACACTCGAGCTCGACGCTGTCGCGAGGGAGGTCCTCGCTGAGTACGAATGCCGGTCGTCCTTCCTCGGATACGGCGGTCCGACGAATCCGTTCCCCGGCGTACTGTGCACGTCGCCGAACTCGGTGATCGTGCACGGGATCCCCGACGGGTATCGACTTCGGGACGGTGACATCATCTCGATCGACGCCGGAGCGATCTACGAGGGATGGCACGGAGATGCTGCATTCACGATGGCGATCGGCGACGTTTCCGACGAGGTCGCGACTCTGCTCGAGGCTACTGAAGCTGCGTTGTGGGCCGGGATCCGCCAGGCTACCGCCGGCAACCGTCTCGGTGACGTAGGTGCCGCGGTCGAAGCGCTCGCTCGTCCCCACGGAATCGGGGTCGTTCGGGACTACGTCGGGCACGGTATCGGACGCCAGATGCATGAGGCGCCGTCGGTGCCGAACTACGGGACTCCAGGCAAGGGCCTCAAGATCAAGGTGGGGATGGCGTTGGCTATCGAGCCGATGTTCAACCTCGGGGCCGCCGACTCTTTCGTTCTCGATGACCAGTGGACGGTCGTCACGAGCGATGGCGCTCCTTCTGCCCACTTCGAGCACACAGTGCTGATCACCAAGGAAGGCACGATCGTGTCGACCCTGCCCGAGCCGAAGCTCGTCGAGTAAGCCCGTCCGGTCGGTGTCCGATCACTCTGTCGGTATGCCGCTGCCAGCCTGTCACAGCTCGCTACGCTCTACAGCTCGTGAACCTTCAGGGGGATGCGTGCAGAAGATCTCGCTCATGATCGCCCTTGCGGTGCTTGCCGCCGCGTGCTCCTCGGTGACGGAGTCCGGATCGACGGTGACCACGGCAGTCTCGTCGACGACCGCTCCGACCACGACGGAAGCGCCGACCACGACGACCACAACGCAGGCCCCGCTCACCGGCGCCGCCTGTGTCACCGGTTCGTGGGAACTCGACAGTGACCCGTTCTTCGAAGAGGTCACCACCGTCATGATCCGTGAGGAGGCACCGGGAGAGTTCAGATTCGTAGGTGGCACGTATCGGATCTCGCTGAGCAGCGACGGGGTTGCGAGCGAGCAGCGAGAGGATTGGATGTTCACTGTGAGAACCGACTTCGGCGATCTCATACTGACAGTCAACGCCGAGGCACAGGGATCGTACTCGGTTGGTGACGGCCTGTTGTCCCTGGAGTTGGAGCAGTCCTCCTCGAACATCGATGTGCTCATCGATGGGCTTCCCGTGGAGATGCCCGACGGTGGAGCGCCCGTGGCGATCCCGAGTGTCTCGTTCACGGATACGCCTTTCACTTGTTCACAGGACACTCTGGTGGTGACCGCCGACGGTGTCACTTCGACGTGGCGACGGGGCACCTGAGCAGCCCCCGGCGGATCTACCCGATTCGACTCACGTCGCGATTCCTGCCACCGTTGGGGTAGCAGATCTCTCGAAGGGGAAGAGGATGAAGCGAGCGATTCTCGTCGCAGTGGCAGGGGCCCTCGTGGTGGCGGCATGTACTCCGTCGTCCGATCCCGAGGTATCGACGACGGTCCCGGTGACGACGACGACGGTCCCGGTGACGACGACGACGGTCCCGGTGACGACGACGACGGTCCCGGTGACGACGACGACGGTCCCGGTGACGACGACGACGGTCCCGGTGACGACGACGACGGTCCCGG
>JAJRYI010000206.1 GCA_024275815.1 Actinomycetes bacterium
CCCTTGGCCCACTGGTCGAAGATGTGGCGAACCTCGGGCTTGACATCGAGCGGAAGCGCGAACTCGGTGTCCGTCAGCTTCAGCTCCTTGTTGACCACGGCGAGGTATCCATCCTCTCCGTAGAGGACACCCATGCGCTCGGCAAGATCCATGTAGATGTCGATCTCGCCGCGGGACTCGAACATCGGCTCCATCGGGGGAATCCGCAACGTGACGGCGTCGACGTACTGGTCGGTCGCCGATGTCGGTCCCTCGTACTTCTCGATGGTCGCCGCGGGAAGCACTACATCTGCGAAGTAGTCGGCCGTCTCCGAAAGCCACGGGCTGATCACCGTCACGAACTTGAACTTCTTGTACGACTCGAGGTACTCGGGCTGGGAGGGGAACGCGCTGAGCGGGTTCACCATGTGGAGGATCGCAACTTCTGGCAACTCCTCGACTCCGTAGCGTTCCGGGTCGATCATCACCTTTGCAACGATGCCGGGGAAGCCGGTGTTGATCGGGAAGTACTTGCTCTTCTTGAGCTGGAAGTCGTACGGCGGATCCTCGACCGTGAACTTCTCGAACTTCGCGTAGTTCTTGTAGATCTTCCAGGTGAAGTCCGACAGTTGGCCACCTGCGGCACCGACGGCACCCACGAGCATCGGGACCATCGTCATCGCTCGTGCCGTCTGGAATCCGAGCTCCTGCTGTGCCATGTGGTAGGCCATGATCCCAACGGGCCGGTACGGGACCTCGACGCCGTCGACCACGATCGTCGACCCGATCTGAGCGTTCGACCCGAAGTCGTACGCGACCTGTCGGATCTGGGCGGCAGTCAGGCCGGTAACCTCGGCCGCCCACTCGGGGGTGTACGGCTCGACGTGCTCGACGAACAGTTCGAAGCCCGTCTTGACCGTCTCGCCATCGACCTCGAATTGACCACGGAGCGCGGGGCTCTCCGCCTCACCGAACGGGACGGCTGTTGCGGTCGCTTCGTCCCAAACGAGCCCTATCTCTTTGGCTTCTTCTCCTTCACCGACCGTCGCCTTGAGGATCATCCCGTCGCTCTTGACCAGCATCGGTGCGTTCGTGTAGGTGGTCAGGTACGGTCGATCCAGATAGCCGAGGACGATGAGTTCGCGGCACAGCGCCAGGGCCATTGCAAGGTCGGTTGCCGGCCGAATCGGGAGCCAGGTGTCGGCGAAGGGACCAGCGCTTCTCAGGCGCGGATCGAGGTGTGTGATCTTCATGCCGCGATCACGGGCCTTGACCATGTGGCGAGGCCAGGTCAGCCAGCAGAACTTGTTGCCGCCGGCGTTGGTGATGTTCCACCCCCATGACAGCATGTAGTTGCAGTACCGGAAGTCCGGGTGGAGCACTGCGTGCGTGCCCAGCGTGTACTCGAGCGCGCGGTATCCAGCATCCGAGCAGAACGCACCGTGCCCGATCTTGGTGGCACCCGTTGCCTTGACGAAGGCATCGTCGTAGAAGTCCTTCGCTTTGCTGCGGCCCTTCTGCCAGAGGACCATCTTGGGATTTCTTGCACGGACCTCGTTGACCCGCTCTGCGACGAGGTCGAGTGCCTCGTCCCACGATGCCCTGCGCCACTCACCGGAGACACCCTTCCCGTTGGTGCGGATGAGTGGCCACTGGACACGGTTCGGGTCGTACATCGCCTGGATCTGTGCCTGCCCCTTTGGACACAGCGTTCCCACGTTGCGAGGGTTGGTCGGGTTGCCCTCGAACTTGACGACTCGGCCATCGATCCTGCGGGCGATCATCCCGCAATCCTGTTTCCCGATCCAACACGTCGTCGCGATGAAGTCCTCGACCCCGGTAGCCGAGATCTGCTCCTGTGCCTCAGCGACGCCATCGAGTGAGTTGAACAGGAAAGCGTTCGCGACGGCGGCCGTGCCTGCCACGGCTGCAGACCCCTTCACGAACGTTCGACGTGTGATCCTTGGCATCCCGAGAAATGTGTCAGGCATCGCTGCTCCTAGCTATCGGGTGGATGGTCAGATGTCGCCTGCCTCGCGGCGTACAGATGTGTGCTCGTCAGCATCAGTTACAGGAGACCGCAGAACCCGACAAGGCGATAGCGGGGAAATCCCGCTCGTTCGTAGGGGTTCCCCCGATACTCTCGACCTGTGATGTCGGGGATTCCCCGACGGGGCGGGTTCAGCGCAGAACGTCGAGCTCGAGTGCTGCACGCACGAGAGAGGCGCGACCATCGAGATCGAGCTTCTTCATGAGTCTGGCCTTGTACGTCTCGACGGTCTTGACGCTCAGGAACGTCATCGCAGCGATCTCGCCGTTGCTGTGACCGAGAGACACAAGCTTGAAAACCTCGGCTTCGCGCTCACTCAACGATTCGAAACGGCTCCTGAGACCGTCCTCGATACCGTCATGGCGCTCGGCGTCGTGAATCGTCTCCCCATCCGTTACAAGCAGGTGAGCGTGATGTGGATGTATGTATACGCCACCGTCGTGCACCGTCCGCAACGCCGACATGAGCTCCTCGCTTGCCGCACTCTTGAGAACGTACCCGGCCCCACCGGAGGCGAGGACTCGGCGAAGATACCCGACGTCGTCGTGCATCGTGAGGACGAGAACCCTCGTTTCGGGCAATCGCTCGTGGACCGTCGCGAGCGCATCGAGGCCGCCGCACCTCGGCATGTTGATGTCCATGAGAATGACGTCCGGTGTCAGGGCCATCGCCTTGTCGATGCACTCGAACCCGTCCGCTGCCTCGCCAATGACCTCGATGTCCGGCTCAGCCTCGAGAAGCGCTCTCAGCCCAGCCCGCAGCACGGAGTGGTCATCGGCTAGAAGCACGGTGATCACGCTCACAACGGCACCTCTACGTACACCGTGGTCCCGTCCGGCCCGCTCTCGATGTCGAATCGGCCGCCGAGAAGCTCTGTCCGCTCCTGCATCGCGTGGATACCAACACTCGTCTGACTCCGTCGGACCTCCTGGGGGTCGAACCCCGACCCATCATCTTCGATGATGGCACTCACGGAGTCACGGCGCTGGACGACGAGCATGCTGATCCGCCGCGGATCTCCATGGCGCGCCGCGTTCGTGATCGCCTCCTGAACGATGCGGTAGACGGCGGTCTCCATCGACGGTGGCAGGCGTTCGGGTAGGTCCATGTGCGCATCGATCGTGATATCCGGGTAGCGAAGCGCTACATCTTCAGCGTATCGATCGAGTGCAGGTCCCAATCCGAGATCATCGAGCGCACTCGGCCGAAGTTCCCGCGACAGCTCCCTGACCTGCGTCAACGTCTCCCCGGCCAGGGTGCGCAGCTCGCGCCGCTTCGCATCCGCCTGATCACCGGCGGCTTTCTCCATCACGGCCAAACCCACCATGATGGAGGTGAGGGACTGTCCGACCGTGTCGTGGAGTTCCCTAGCGATTCGCTTTCGTTCCTCCTCTTGTGCGGTGATCAGCTTCTCCAGGAGACGGGTACGCACGGCCTCGGTCTCGGCGATCGTCGACCTGTTCTCCCTGAGATCACCAACCATCTGATTGAATGCGATCGAGAGCGATCCAATCTCGTCGTTGGCCCAGTACGACGCCTCCGCAGTGAGATCACCTTCACCAACTCGGCGAGTCGTCTCGACGAGATCGAGAATCGGTCGCGTGAGCAACCAGGTCAAGAAGCTCGCCGCGGCGACTCCGATCAAGGCGACGAACAGCGTCGTCACGATCATCTGGGTCGTGATACCGTCGATGACGCCTGCCAACCGATCTTCGCTTATGCCGACTCTCACGACGCCGAGTTCGCCGCCGAGGATCGCAGTTTCGAACTCGTGGATCGCGCTCGAGCCTGCACTGAAGTGCCGATGCACCGTTCCGTCTTCGGCGATACCTGCCGGAGGGTCGAGAAGCCCGACGGGGAAGCCCTCGTCGCCAAACGTGTGTGCTAGGACCTCTCCGGTCGGATCCACCACGAAGGCGTACTCCGCGTCGGGGTGGTGCGTGACGGTGTCCCTGAGGAGCTCGTGTACTGAGAACGCATCGTTGAACAGGATCGGGTCGGCGGATCTTGCAGCGAGATCGCTCGACACCGACGCACCCCGACTGTCGAGTTCCGTCTCCATCACCGACGTCATCACCGCCCGCACCTGGAGTGTCACCCCGAATCCAAGGACAAGTGTCAACGTCACGAGGATCCCGAGGATCTTCGTTCGTACACTGAATCCCGTCACGACACGCTTCGTGACGCGAAGGACGTCGTTGAACCTGTCAACGACATCACGCCGAACACGCTGATCGCTCGTGGCAGCTACGTCGGTCATTGCCCGATCCCGGTTGCTTCGACCATCTCACGAACACTGTCGTATGCGTCATCGGTGCCCATCACGAACCGGTCCACCCCGAGGTCGGCAAGGATGAGTGGTCCTTGCGGGGCATCCTCGAGTCCCATCAGGAGTTCCTCGAACACCGCACGCATCGATGCCGGAGTTCCAGAGGGCACCACAACGGGTGGGATGCCGAAGTCGGCAGACAGCCCGATGACTCGAATCCGGTCGGCCAGACCCGGATCATTCTCGAGCATGTTGGACAGGACCACCTCGTCGACCGCGGCACCGTCGACCACTCTGGCGGCCACTGCCTCGATCGATCGATCATGGCCGTAGGTGAAGATCGTCTCGGAGAAGAACTCTTCAGGAGACTCGCCGAGTTCGAGGAGGGCGAACGTCGGGTAGACACGCCCCGTGTTGCTGATGGGATCAGTGAACGCGAACGAGGAGCCCTTGAGATCCTCGAGACTTGCCGCTGAGCTGGTCGCCGGGACGATGATCGCTGAGCGGTACACCGTCTCACCATCGATCTCGGGCACGACCAGGAGATCCATGATCGAGGCATCATGACCCGCAACGTATGCACTCGTACAGACGAAGGCGAGGTCCACCTGATTCGTTGCGACCAGATCGTTGACTTCTGCATAGGTACGGCGTTGCACGAGTTGAGCAGGTCGACCAAGTTGCTCACCGAGGTACTTCGCCAGCTTGGCGTAACTCTCGACGGTTCCCTCCGGAGACAGGATGGCAGCCACCGCGATGCGCAGCGGCAGCGGCTCGATCTCTCCGATCTCGGGTATCGGTGCTCGTACGCTGAGGTCGATCGAGACTTCGGAGTCGCCGACGGCCTGACTCGTGCACGCCGCGAGGACCAGAGACAGCACAGCCAGAAGCACGGTCAAGGCCGTGGTCGATGCCCGCAGGGTTCGAGACATTTCGTTCACCTCGACAATAGTTTAGCTGAGAACTAAGGAATTGGATAGGGGGAGGCACACATCTCACTCCGTCGCTGCTCTGGAAGTCGGTGTTACCGAACTCAGGTACCCTAGGGGGTATGGATACGATCCGGCGACGTGACCTCTCCCGGCCTGCGGACTATCGCAGGAACTTCGCCGGAGGCCTCATCCATGGCGTCTTCTTCCAGCTGTCCGAGGCGTTCTCCAACATCAACACGGTGTTGCCGTCGTTCGTTGCAACGCTGACCGGGTCAACCGTGGTCATCGGCTTGATGGTGGTCGCCCAGCAGCTGGGCCAGGTGATCCCTCAGATGTTCACCGCTTACCACGTTGAGGATCACCGATACGAGAAGCCGATCCTGATGTGGATCATCACCATGCGCTGGCTGTCGTGGGGTCTTCTTGCGGTCGTCACGGCGATGTTAGCACTCGAGATGCCCGACCTCGTCCTCATCCTCCTGGTAGCTCTCTTCGCAGCGTTCTCGCTCGCCGGCGGCGTTGGCTCTGTGGTCTATGCAGATGTGTTCGCCAAGGCGATTCCCACCGAACGGCGCGGCAGGTTCGCGGGCTGGAAACAGCTCATCGGATACGCATTGGCCATCGGAGCCGGCTGGATCGTGGCCTGGATCCTCTCCGACACAGCACGTATCCCCTATCCGATGAACTACGGCCTGATCTTCGCCCTCGCTGCTGTGTTCCTACTCATAGCCTTCATCGGTATCGTCATCGTCAAAGAGCCGCCGTCGACCCATGGACGACAGACGGAATCATTTGCGGCATCGGTGCGTCGTGCGGGTCATCTGACGATGGTCAACCGCAACTTTCGCCGGTTGATCGCGGCGAGGGGGTTGACCGCCGTACTCGTGATGTCCGCCCCCTTCTTCGTTCTGTTCGCCCTCGACGACATCGGTGTCTCCCAGGCTGCCGTCGGCATCTATCTGGCAGCACAGATGATGGGAGCCGCACTCTCCAACCTTCTCTGGGGCTACCTCGGCGACCGCTTCGGGAATCGGTCGGTGATCATCGGAACCTCCGTCGCCGGCCTGGGAGCCGCGTTGGCAGGCATCGCTGCTCTCGCCGTCGGGCCGACGCCGCTCTTCCTCACGTTCTTCCTCGTCGGTGCCACGATGAGTGGGCTACGCCTGGGGTACTCGAACATCATCCTCGAGATGGCCCCCGACTACCTGCGTGCAACCTGTGTGGCGCTGCTCGGAACCCTCCTAGCACCGCTCACACTCGTCCCCCTTGCAATCGGCATTGTGGCGACATGGGTGCCGTTGGCATTCGTACTGGCCATGGACGCTATCGCGATGGTGGGAGCCGTCATCGCCGCTGTCTTACTGCAGGATCCACGCCACGACGCTGATGGTGCATGTATCACCTGATAGGTCCAGGAACCCGAGCCGATGGTCTGCTACCGGGTGACTGCAAGGCGTCGTGATCGCCCGTCGGCACGCATCGAGGACGATCGCTGTCTCATCGGCCCATCGCCGCATCGAAGTCGAACCACACAGAGGTCTCGGTTACCGACACGTCCCAAAGGGTCTTGATCTGCCTGTCGAGCCCGGGCCGCCTCACGAGGGGTCGACGCACCGGTGCACCTCTGCCGATGAAGCGCGGGCCGAACAGTTCGCCACCGAGTACCACAGGGTCTGTTGCAGCCCGAAGCTGTGGAAGCGCGCCTTCTGCCGGATCCGAGCCGGCCATGGCCGCGAGCCACTCGAAGACCGGGCCCGATCTGCCCACTCCGCCCTCTTGGACGGTGCGTGCCTGAAGGTTCGTTCGCGAGAGCCCGGGGTGAGCAGCGTTGCTCACAGCCTTGGCCCCGTGTTTCTCGAACTCCCGCTGGAGCCCGAGTGCGAAGTGGTAGTTCGCGAGCTTGGATTGGCCGTACGCCCTCCACGGATCGTATCTGCCATAGAGGTGAGGGTTCTGCGGATCGACCGGCTTGCCGATGAGCCGTGCAATGCTGGTCACCGAGACCACCTGTGCCGACTCGGCCGCAAGGATCCCTGCAAGGAGCTTGGCCGTGAGCACCCAGTGCCCGAGATGGTTGACACCGAACTGCATCTCGAACCCGTCTTCGGTCCGCTGCTCGGGAAGGGCCATGACGCCGGCGTTGTTGATCAAGATGTCGATCTCGGGATGAGCCACGAGGATCGAAGCTGCCGCCGACTTGACCGAGGCGATGGACGCGAGATCGAGCTCGACGACCTCGAGTGAAGCCGCCGGGTCATCTGCCTGTATCGCATCCCGAGCGGTTGTCCCCCTGTCCACATCGCGCGTGGCCATGATCACATGAGCACCGGAACGGGCAAGCACCTTCGTACTCATGAACCCGAGACCACTGTTCGCTCCGGTGATCACAGCGACCCTTCCCGTCAGGTCGGGTATCTGGGATGTAGACCAGGCCATCGTTTGTCACCTATCTCTCGACGTATGCGCGCTCACCGACTCTGAGCCGCCGCTCGTTCACAGCCAACGGCAAGAAGTCACACACGGATTCTGACCGCGTGCATCGGTCACCGAATGCCCTACGACTCAGCGCTTGCCCTTGTGGGTGAGGATATCGATGGCGATGATGAGGCCGAAGAGAATCCGCGGCGCCTTGCCTTCAGCGATCAGGACGTCGTAGGTGTCGGCCTTCACCAGGCCCGGCTCCATCATCA
This sequence comes from Actinomycetes bacterium, assembly GCA_024275815.1. Lineage (GTDB taxonomy): Bacteria > Actinomycetota > Acidimicrobiia > Spongiisociales > UBA5794 > JAMBLL01. The sequence goes on from JAJRYI010000206.1 coordinate 7,921, forward strand.
CCTGCGCTGCCAGCTCACTGTTGATCGTGATCGTATACCGTGTGCTCCAGACGTTGCCATCGATCTCGAACTTTGCAGGCAACGGTGTTTCGATGACGAACCGATCCTTGAGGCCGACACGGCGCTCACCAATGCTGAGCAACGTCTTCCCATTGCTCTTGACATCGACGTGCGGGCGGACACCGGGCCGCTGACGGATCTCGAGCACCGGTGTCCCCTGCTCATCGCACAGATCTATCTTGTCCATGACTCGCAGACCGTTGCCGTGCGCCGACATGGTCTTGGTTCCGGTGGCGTCGAACACCTCGAAGTTCTGATGGATCGTGAAGAGCTGCTGGCGGACCTTGTACATCGTTCCACGCATCGGTGAGCTGGTCGTCCCTGTTCTCACTGCGTACTCCTTCGAACCTCGATACGGCGGTGTTCGGTCGTTCGAAACGACCAGGGTCGCCGACCGTCTATCCAGTCATGGCCGCGCAGGTTATCAACATCGGTGTTCACGCCGAACGTCAGCAGGATCTACCACCACAACGAATCTGCCCGCCACCCCATCAACCATCACCGGGCCGATAGACGGACTCGACCCAGCACCACCCGACGCGGAACCGAACACGCACACAGCAGCGTCAGAGCGCCACAATCGGTGCGTTGCCCACGAGTAGGAGTGGTGACAGGTGGAACTCGAGGAAGCTGTTCTCTATCGCTCGGATAGCCGACCATGAGTTGGTGGCTCCGCCGCGCTACCTGGCAAAAGGTCGTCATCGGTGCGGGTGTGCTCCTCATCACGTTCAACACTGCAGTAGTGCTGTTCGCCAACGCATCCACCCACGACGCAGACTCCGTCGCTTCGCCATCAACCCCTCAGGCCACATCGACGTCGACAACGATGCCCTCCACGACGACAAC
>JAJRYI010000207.1 GCA_024275815.1 Actinomycetes bacterium
AGCGCAGCGAGCCCACCGACCACGGTCGCTGGCCGTCAGAACACCGATGTGGGGCCGAACAGTTCGCGGAGTTCTGCAAAGAGTGCCGAACGGGGGTCGACGCGATGCTCGGGGCCGACGCGCAGTACCTTCTCGCCACTCTCCCCCGACATGTGGATGAACACCGGTGCTGTGCCGGGGTGGTTCTGGAGCACCGTCTTGAGCTGTTCGACGACGTTGGGAGACAGGCGCGATGCACGGACACGAACACGAACCGTCCGATCTGCCTCGAGGTTGGGTTCCTCGATTCCCTGCACGATGAACTTGACGTCGTCGCCACGGTGATCGACTCTGCCACGCAGGACGACGACGGCATCTTCACGGATCATCGGCCCGTACTCTGCGACGGTTCTCGGGAAGGCCACTGCCTCGACCGAGCCCTGGAGACCTTCGAGGCTGAAGTAGACCATGGGGTCACCCTTGCGGGTGTACCGCCGATTCAGCGCACCGACCACCCCTGCGATCGTCGCCTGTGAGCGGTCCTCCTTGTCCCACAACGCGGGGATCTCGGTGTCCGTCATCGTTGCAAGGACCTTCTCGATCCCGAGCAGGGGATGGTCTGAGACGTAGAGGCCGAGCATCTCCTTCTCGAACGCGAGCAGGGCCTTCTTGTCCCATTCGTGATCGGGGATCTCCCTCGATATGTCGGAGATCTCCGAAGTACTGCCACCGAACAGGGAGTACTGGCCGGCTTCCTCAGCACGCCGCCGATCGAGCGTCGTGTCGACGACGGCGTACGCCACCTCGAGGAGTCCCCGGCGGGGATGTCCGAGACTGTCGAAAGCACCGGCCTTGATCATCGACTCGATCGTTCGCTTGTTGAGCACGGCAACGTCGACCCGGTCGATGAAATCGAAGAAGTCGGTGAACGGTCCGTTCCTGTCGCGCTCGGCGACGATCAGGTCGACAACGCCCTCACCGACGTTGCGCACGGCCGAGAGTCCGAACACGATCGCTCCATCGTGAGCGAGGAAGTCACGTTCTGAGACGTTGACTCCCGGGACCGCCACATCGATGCCCATCATCCTGCACTCGTGCAGATAAGCAGCCGTCTTGTCCTTGTCTCGTTTGACTGCGGTGAGCAGAGCCGCCATGTACTCGGCCGGGTAGTGGGCCTTCAACCAGGCCGTCTGGTACGCGACGAGTGCGTACGCAGCAGAGTGGCTCTTGTTGAACCCGTATCCGGCGAAGTGCTCGATGAACCCGAACAGGTCCTTTGCGAGTTGTTCGTCGTACCCCTGCTCGAGACAGCCCGCAACGAACCTCGCTTCTTGTTCTGCCATGACCGCCGGGATCTTCTTGCCCATGGCTTTGCGAAGCGCATCGGCGTCGGCCATCGAGAACCCTGCGATCTTCTGTGCGGTCTGCATCACCTGTTCCTGGAACACCATGATCCCGTACGTATCGCCGAGGACGACCGCGAGGTCCTCGTGCGGGTACTCCACGGGTGACTTCTCGTTCTTACGATCCGCGTACTCCAGGTGCATCCCGGCTCCGAGAGGTCCTGGGCGGTACAGCGCGTTGAGCGCGATGAGATGCTCGAAACGATCCGGTCCGAGGTTCCGCATCAGGGCACGCATCGGCCCCCCCTCGAACTGGAACACGCCGATCGAGTCACCTCTCCGGAGCATCTCGTAGACGGCGTCGTCATCGAGAGGGACGTGATCGATATCGGGACGCTCGCCGGTGTTGCGCTCGATGAGTTCGAGTGCCCGCTCGATGGTCGCGAGGTTGCGTAACCCGAGGAAGTCCATCTTGAGGAGACCGAGTGCTTCGACTCCGTGCATCTCGTACTGTGTGACGACCTCAGCGTCCTCACCCTTCTGCTGGATCGGGACGATGTTCGTCAGCGGCTCGGGCGAGATCACGACCGCCGCAGCGTGGATCGAGTCCTGTCGGCGGAGACCCTCGAGTCCTCTCGCCGTTTCGATGATCTCTCGGGCACCGTCGAGCGTGTCGATGAGATCCCGCAGCCCGGAGGCAGCTGCGTAGTGGTCCCGTTCGTTTCCACTGGCCTCGGGTCCAGGAGGAGTGAGACACTCGGTGATGGTTGCGTCCTTGCCGAGGATCGCGGGAGGCATCGCCTTTGCGAGCTGGTCACCGACGTTGTACGGGTAGTCGAGCACCCTCGCTGCGTCGCGAATGGCCTGTTTCCCTTTGATCGTCGAGAACGTGATGATCTGGGCGACGTGGTCGGATCCGTACTTCTCCGCCGAGTATCTGATCATCTCGCCCCGATACCGTTCATCGAAGTCCATGTCGATGTCGGGCATCTCCTTGCGCCCCGGGTTGAGGAAACGTTCGAAGATCAATCCGTAGGAGATCGGGTCGAGTGCCGTGATCTTGAGACAGTACGCAACGATGGACCCGGCTGCACTGCCACGCCCCGGTCCCGTGCGGATCCCCCGGCTCGCTGCATAGGCGATCAGGTCCCACACGATCAGGAAGTACGCCGAGAACCCCATCTGAGAGATCACCCGGAGCTCGTAGTCGATGCGCTCCCTGGTCTCGTCGTCGAGCGTTCCGTAGCGTTCGTGTGCACCTTCCATCACGAGGTGTCTGAGATAGGAGTCCTCGTCGTAGCCGTCCGGGACCTCGAACTGTGGGAGCAGGATCCGCCCGAACTCCATCTCGAAGTCGACCCGTTCGGCGATCCACAACGTGTTGTCGCACGCGTCGGGGTACCGCTCCTGGGGGAAGAGGTCGCGCATTTGGCGGGATGACTTGATGTAGAACTCCTGGGAGTGGAACTTGAAGCGGTCCTCCTCCGACTTGATGGAGCCCGTCTGGATGCACAGCAAGGCATCGTGGGCCTCGGCTTCGTGGGCGTGGGTGTAGTGCGAGTCGTTCGCTGCCAGTAGCGGCGCATCGATCCTCCCGGCGATGTCGAGGAGGTCGTCCATGATCTTGCGCTGGGCAGGGATGCCGTGGTCTTGGAGTTCGACGAAGAAGTTGTCTCTCCCGAAGATGTCCTGATACATGCCGGCTGCCGCGAGTGCAGCGTCGAAGTCGCGTTCCTGCCCCCGCTGGTCCTCGTCTGCAATGTCGTCGACTCCGAGGAGTTGCGGCACGTGTCCACCGAGGCACCCCGTCGTAGCGATGAGCCCTTCCGAGTACTGCGAGAGCAGATCGACGTCCATCCTCGGCTTGTAGTAGTACCCCTCTGTGTATGCCAGGGATGCCAACTTGATGAGGTTGCGGTACCCGATCTCGTTCTCAGCGAGGATCGACATGTGATACCGCACGTCATCTCGTCTTGGCCGCTGCTCGAACCGTGATCCCGGCGTCACGTACGCCTCTATCCCGATGATCGGCTTGACCCCTGCCGACGTTGCAGCCTTCATGAAGTCCACGACACCGTAGAGAACACCGTGGTCGGTGATCGCTACCGCGGGCTGGCCATCGGCAGCAACAGCCTCCACGAGATCGTTCACCCGCGCTGCTCCGTCGAGCATCGAGAACTCAGTGTGAACGTGAAGATGTGCGAAGCTGTCTGACACCGGTACCCCGCGTTGTGAATCACACGCATGTAAGCACGATGCGGCTCTCAGCGCACGCCGCCACATCGTCGCCGCTCACCAACGCCTGGATCGCGCGATATGACGAACACGAGCCTCCCGGGGCCCGATACTCTGACACTTGACATTGTCGACGGGAACAAGGAGATCAGCGCTTGGGAGTCATCGGAGTTCTGACGGCTGGAGGAGACTGCCCGGGTCTCAACGCCGTGATCCGCGGTGTCGTCAGCAAAGCCGTCGAGTCCGGTATCGATGTCGTCGGTATCCGCGACGGGTGGGACGGACTGATGCACGACCATACGATGCCGCTGGACCGTGAGTCGGTGCGCGGGATCCTCGGGAGGGGTGGAACGATCCTCGGTACGTCGCGGATGGACCCGTACGTCCATGGGGAAGGCCTGTCATCCTGTGAACCGACGTTGACGCGAAACGGCATCGACAAGTTGGTCGTCATCGGAGGAGATGGAACCCTGCGCTCGGCCATGGCGCTTGCCGATGAAGGGCTCCATGTGATCGGCGTGCCCAAGACGATCGACAACGACATCGCGGGAACAGATGTCACGTTCGGGTTCCAGACGGCCGTTCAGATCGCAACGGATGCGATCGACCGTCTCGCAACGACCGCAGAGGCACACAACCGGGTGGTCGTCGTCGAGGTGATGGGGAGGACACGTGGGTGGATCGCGACCCACGCAGGGATCGCCGGTGGTGCCGACTACATCTTGATCCCCGAGGTTCCCTACGACGTCGACGAGGTGGTCGACATCTTGCGTGCCCGGCACCGCAGTGGCCACCGATACTCGATCCTCGTGGTCGCTGAAGGCATCGATCCGCCTCCCGGCTACCCGGCGATCACCAACAAGAAGGATACGTTCGGCTTCGAACGCCTCGGCGGCGTCGCCTACCAGGTAGCCGACGCCATCGAGGACCACACGAGTTTCGAGACGCGGGTCACCATCCTCGGGCACATCCAACGCGGCGGTAGTCCGGTGGCAGCCGACCGGGTGCTTGCAACACGCCTCGGGGTCAAGGCAACGGAACTCGCCATGGCGGACCGCTCGAACGTCATGGTCGCGGTGCGTGGCACCGAACTCGTCGCCTGTCCCATCGAGGAGGCGACGTCGAGCATCAGAGGCGTCCCCGAAGAGCTGTACGCGACTGCGAGAACGTGCTTCGGGTAGGGAACGGTCGTTCACCGTTTACCGCTGACGCGCAAGCACCCAGACATAGTCCGGTTTTCTTGCTGTGAGCTGTGAGCTGTCGGCTGTGAACGACCGCTCGCGTCGGCTACCTCGTGCCCATCGGGGGGGCCTTCTTGGTGGCTCGCTTCTTTCGCTTCTTCTTTGCCGCCAACGGCTTGGCATCACGCAGCTCAGCGAAGGAGGCCTCGAAGTGGCGTGCAAGGGCGGACTGATCTTCGATCACATCGCGGGCCATGTTGATACCGATGTCGATCGAACCGTTGAGTGAGAACATCGCGATACCGGCACCGTGACTCTGCCAGAGGGGCACGAGCGGGTACGTCGCGAGCATCTGGGAACCGGCCATGAACAGCGGGAACTGCGGTCCGGGTACGTTCGTCACCGTCATGTTGAAGGGACGTGCTCTCGCTCCGAGTCTCGCGGCGAGCGATACCAGCGTGGCCGGCGCCCCGGTCGACACAGAGACGAGGGTCGATGCACCAAGGGCTTGATCTGTGTCCTTGAGGTTCTTCGTCGCGGTCTTGACTTCCTGTATCCGTTTTGCAGGGTCCGCCTCCCCCACCGGTAGCGCCATCAGCCACATGGCGACCTTGTTCCCGAGTGTCCCCTGTTCGTCCTTCCTGCGCACGGACACAGGAGCCATGATCCGGAACTCGGTGGCAGCGATCTCTGCCTCAGACATCCCCCCGACATCGAGGAGGTAGGACCGCACCGCTCCCGCAACGACGGCGAGCATGGTGTCGTTGACCGTCACGCCGTGTGTGTCCTTGATCGCCTTGACGTCGGCAAGGGGCAGTTCGAGCCAGTCGAACATCCGGGCAGGCCCGATGTCGCCGTTGAGCGGTGTCTTGTCCGTGGGTGTCAGCCACCCAGACGACAACGATGCGGACGCTGCCTTGAGACGTCTCCTCCAGTCCTCTGCCACGTCTCCGACCCCCGTCATGAGCTTGGAGACATCAGAGAGGCTGGCGACGAACGACGAGATGGACCTCGAGACCTCCCGCACAGCGAGCTCTGTTCCGTTCGGTGCGGGACGGGGCTTCCACGGCTTCGGCTCGACCAGCGTGACATCGGGTGTGAAATCGAGGATCACTGCCATCAGATCGATGCCGGACATCCCGTCGATCATGCAGTGGTGGATCTTCGTGATGATCGCGAACCCTCCCCCCTCGAGTCCCTCGACGACGTTGAGTTCCCACAAGGGTCGCGACCGGTCCAGCCCCTGGGACATCAGCAACCCGGCGAGGGACTTCAGCTGATCCGGTGTGCCCGGGTGCGGAAGGGCAACGTGACGTACGTGGTAGTCCAGGTGGAAGTGCTCGTCGTCGACCCACACGGGGTGACCCTCGATCGGCACGGTTGCGAGTCTCTGACGGTACCGCGGGATCTGGTCGAGCCTCGAGGCGATGATCGATCTGATGGTGTCTATGTCGACTCCGTCGTCATCCGAGTAGTCGCCGGGTCCAAAGACTGCGACCGCTCCAACGTGCATGTGAGTCGCTCTCGACTCGAGCGCCAGGAACGAAGCGTCGAGGTTCGAGAGACGTTCGTAGTGGACGGTCATAGATCTACCCCCTCGACGTCGGCAACCGTTCCAACGTCCGGATCTCCGAGTGCCTCAAGACTATCGCGCAGATCCTCGGGCAGCGGCGCGATCGTGTCCATGGCCTCGCCGGTCATGGGGTGGGTGAAGGACAACTGGCGGGCATGGAGCCATGGGCGTCCCGGATCACCGACGACACCACGACGGCCGTACGCGACGTCCCCGATGATCGGGGTGCCGATGGCTCGCATGTGGACACGGATCTGATGGGTTCGACCCGTCTCGAGGTCGATAGAGAGCAACGCAGTGCCACGGTCAGACCATTGGGCCAGCCTGCGGTAGTGGGTCACCGCCGGGCGTCCGGACCGGCTGACGCTCATCCTCGTCGGGTTGGCCGGATCCCTCCCGATTGGTGCCTCGATGGTCCCGGTCGTGTTCGTGAACACTCCAGACACCACGGAGAGATACCTCCGAGAGATCGCCCGCTCGCGCATCATCTCGACGAGGCGTTCGTACGCTGCATCGGTTCTCGCAACGACGAGCAGACCCGACGTGTCCCGATCGAGGCGATGGACGATGCCCCAGCGATCCTCCTGGCCGACACCCTCGAGATCGGGGAACCGTGCGAGAAGGCCGTTGGCGAGCGTTCCGGTGGCGCTGCCGGATCCCGGATGGACGACGACACCGATCGGCTTGTCCACGATGATGATGTCGCTGTCCTCATAGACGACCTCGAACGGCACGTCTTGCTCCGGCTCGAGTGTCGCGGAGCGGTCGGGTACGTCGACGATGAGCGCTGATCCGGCCGCAAAGCGATCCCCGGGCTTGACGGCAACACCGTCGTGGGTAGCACCCGACGCATCGATGATCTCGCGAACACGATTGCGAGACAGACCCAGCTCGGACGCGATCACACGATCGATCCGTAACCCGTCGAGGTCGAGCGGGACGACGACACGGCGTTCGGTCATGATCGACGCACGAACGCAGCGTAGAGCAGCAAAGCCACACCAACGTTGATGAAAACGTCTGCAGCGTTGAACACCGCGAAGAACTGGACATCGATCCAATCGACGACGGCGCCATCGAGAACGCCTGCGCCCCTGAAGATACGATCGATGAGGTTGCCGATGGATCCACCGAGGACGAGGCCGAGGGCGACTGCTTCGATCCGCCTCGACGCGTCGCCGAGCATGTACATGATCAGGCCGATCACCCCGAACGCGATGACCGCGATGATGACGCCACCGTTGGAGAACAACGAGAAGCTCGCCCCGGTGTTGAACGTCAATCGGAGCCGGAAC
>JAJRYI010000208.1 GCA_024275815.1 Actinomycetes bacterium
GATGGCCCATGACCACACGTCGCGGGAACCGGTGACGACCATCGTAGTGAGGCCCGCTGAAGTGGTCGCAGAGACGACCCTGTCGGCAAGGAGACGTGCAAGGCGTCGTCGCTGCGGTTGTGTCAGCACCCCGTCCAACCTGCTCATGCCGTCGAAGCTCCGAATCGGGACGACGGCAACCATGCTCGTCACAGCTAGGCGTCTTTGCCAGGAAACTCAGCGAGTTGGATCAGCACGCCGCTTGCCGATTTGGGGTGGATGAACGCTTCTTTCCAATCCGCCATCGAGTCGTCGAACCCCGTCACCGTGAACCCGAGTTCGGCTGCACGCCGTGTGGCTTCTCCAAGGTCGAAGACCTTGAAGGTGAGATGGTGCAGGCCCTCGCCCCTCTCCCGGATGAATCGGTTGATGAAGTGATCCGGATCGGTGTCTACCGGAGCGATGAGCTCGAGCGTTCCCCAACCGGGGAGGGCGTACTGGACCCACTTGAAGTCGCCTCGGGGACCGAGGCCTCCGTCGAAGCGTTGGGCTCCGAGGAGCGCGAGCAAGGGGGCCGTCGCGTCGAGGTCGGTGACGGCCATCGAAACATGGTCGAATCGCTCTATGACGGACTCGAGGCCTTCGGGTGTGGGCGTTGGATCGGTCACGGCGTAGCGATCCTGCGCTCGTACCACTGGAGGATGAGACTCAGCGACACGGTGAGCATCAGGTACAGGGCTGCGAGGATCATGAACCCGGCAAAGAACTGGAAGCTTCGTCCCGTCCACAGCTTCGTCATCTGCGTGAGTTCTCGTACAGCGAGGATCGATACCAGCGACGAATCCTTCAGGAGGGCGATGAGGTCGTTGCCGAGGGCCGGCATGACGTTCTTGATGGCTTGTGGCCACACGATCAAGCGAAAGACCTGGCGCTTCTTGAGGCCCATCGCCATCCCGGCTTCTACCTGACCCTGGTGGATCGACTCGATACCTGCTCGGAAGACCTCGGCGATGAAAGCCGCGTAGATGAGTCCGACGGCGACCGTTGTCTTGAACGTGTTCGACGCGACGAAGGACTGGGGTGACACCCCGATCAGGTTGATGAACCACGGGACGATCACGAGGCCGAACATGAAGATCGTCACGAGGACCGGGATACCTCTGATCAACTCGATGTAGAACGTCGCGAGGTTCTTCGCTACGGGGTTCTTCGACATTCGTCCCAACGCCACGACGAGACCCGCGATCATCGCGATCACGAACCCACCAACGGTGACGGTGATCGTCAGGGAAAGACCGTCTTTGATGAACTGGAACCCCTCGTTCCATGTCTCGTCGGTGAGGATCTTGAAGAGAGGGAACGCTATGACAGCGAGGATGCCGACGAACCACCACGGGAACCCGGACCACTCATAGCGGACCTCCGCCCCTGGAGGTGTCGGGTCGGTTCCTATCGCTGGCTCGAGTGTCGTCATGGTGTCCTCGCTGTCGATGGTGGCAACTTAGTTGGTTTCGACGAGGAAGGGGCCGGGCAACAGCCCGGCCCCTTCCTCGTGGTCGTATGGTCGAACGAGCTGGAGGTCTACGCCTCGAAGTCGATGAACCAGTCCTTGATCAGCTTGTCCAGCGTGCCGTCCGCCTTCATGTCGGCGATCGCCTTGTTCACTTTCTCCCTGAGTTCGGAGCCCTTCGGGAAGATGAACCCGAGCGGGTCGGAGCGGAGGTCGTCGGCGAGGAGGCGAGTCTGATCTGCGTTCGCGCCCTGATAGCCCTGGCCTGCAACATCGTCGATGATGACCGCGTCGACATCGCCGGCGATCAACGCCTGGACGGCTACACCGAACTGGTCGAAGGCATCGATCCTCGACTCGTCGACGAGTTCGGCACCGAGTTCGTAGTTGGTCGTGCCGACCTGTGTGCCGAGTCGATAGTCACCTGCCTGGAACTCGGCGAGGTTACCGAAACGGGACTCGTCGGTGCGTACCATGAGCTTCTGGATGGTCACCATGTATGGATCGGAGAAGTCCACGACTTCCTTGCGGTCCTCGGTGATCGAGATCCCATCGGCTGCAACGTCGTACACGCCCTGGCCGGTCTCCTCGATCACGGCGGGCCAACCGGCCTCGACGAATATCGGAGTGCATCCGATGCGGTTGCAGATCTCGTCGAAGATGGCGTAGTCGAAGCCGGCACCGTTGCCGTTCTCGTCGATGAAGTTGAACGGGGTGTACGCGTTCTCGACGCCGATCTTGATCTCACCGACGTCGTCGCTGCTGGAGCAGGCCGTAGCGACCAATGCCAACGCGAGAACGACGACGAAGATGCGAATTGTGTTCTTAATTGCTTGTCCTCCATGTTTGAGCGCGTTCGCGCAACCCATACGCTACTCGCTCTCGGTTTTCTCGGGGCCACGGGCGGAGGCGTGACCGGTCCGCTGTGGTTCCCATCCGGCCCCTATCGTGTGGCGATGCACCGAAAGACCAAGATCATCGCCACCCTCGGGCC
>JAJRYI010000209.1 GCA_024275815.1 Actinomycetes bacterium
CCACCTCATCTCCAGCATCCGATAACGGGAACGACGACGATCCACCCCCCGAGACAACCCAACCGGCACGACCCGCACCTGCCGTCACTGCAACGTTCACGCTCCGAGACTTCGAGCAGGTCTGGCCTGCGATCGTGGCCACGATTCGTCAGGATGTCGGACCCAGACGACACGCCCTCCTCAGGGAAGCGTCGCCCGTTGCGATCGAGAATGGGGTCGTCGTATTCGAGGTCCCAGCGCACATGCACTTCCATCTCGAGCAGCTGAAATCGGATGCAGAGATCGCCAACGCCATCGTCGCCACCGGCACCGACCAGATCGGTCAACCCGTGCGCGTCGAGTTCCGTTCGGCGGGAGCGCTCCCCCCTCCATCACCGGAGGACACAGGCCATGCTCCGGACAAGGACGATCTCGTCAAGGCCGGCGATGACGACCACAACGATCCTGCCGAGACCGTCCTCGACATCCTCGGGGGGGAGATCGTCAGTGACAGCGGGGGATCCGTCACATGAGACTCCGTCTCGGTATCGACCTCGACGGCGTCGTCGCCGATTTCAACGCCGGATGGATGCAGCTGTACAACGCGCAGTTCGACACCCGGTTGACCCCGGACATGGTGACGTCGTGGGACGCGATGCTTCCGCTCACACACTTCGAGTCCATGAGCGAGTTCTGGCGGTGGGCAAGGAACGGAACAGGCCCAGGCCTCTTTCGGCATCTTCCGCTCTTCCCTGACGCCATGCCCGCTCTCGAGCGCCTGAGCCGGAATCACGACATCGTGATCATCACCACGAAGCCAAGGTGGGCGAACGCTGAAACCTTCTGCTGGATCGGGGAGCACGCCATCCCGACCCGTGAGGTCCACATCATCGGTCAGAAATGGCGAGTCGACTGTGACGTGTACCTCGACGACGGCCCCCACAACCTCGAGTCACTCATCGAGAAACACCCCGACCGTACCGTGTGCCGCTTCGTCCGACCATGGAACGAGCCCGTTCCCGGAGTGGTCGACATCGACAGCTGGGACACGTTCGAGGCTCTGGTCGAAAACCGACGCCACTGATCCAGTTCGGCATCGAGAACACCAGCGGTTAACCTACCGGCAGATGGCAGGGGCACAGACCGTGCCCGTATCAGACATGGGAGCAACAATGAAGAGAGCTCGATTCATACTCCTGATTCTCGTCTTTGCGTTGATCGCAGCAGCCTGCGCGTCGACGGACGACTCAGGCGGCGAAGAAACGACAACAACGGCCGCCCCAACGACAACGGCCGCCCCAACGACGACAACGACAACGGCCGCTCCGACGACGACGACGGAGCCACCACCAGAGATCGGTACCGCCGACAACCCGATTCAGGTGCTGTTCGTGCCTTCGGTGAGTGCGGAAGAGATCATCGCCGGTGGTGAGATCCTCAAGGGGGTCCTCGAAGAGGCAACCGGTCTCGTCTATGAGGTCAGCGTTCCGACGTCCTACGCGGCGACCATCAGCGAGATGTGCGCCTCGACCGACAACACCATCGGGTTCATCCCCGCAACAGCGTACGTACTCGCCAACGACCTGTGTGGTGTCGAAGTCGCGATGAAGTCGAAGCGGTACGGCTACACCGAGTACTGGGCCGAGTTCATCGTGCCTCGTGACAGCGATGCCGAGAGCCTCGCAGACCTTGCAGGCCTCAAGTGGGCGTACCCGGATGCCGGTTCCACGTCCGGATTCCTGGTACCGAGCGGCATGTTCAAGCAGGCAGGCATCGAACCCGGTGAGTCCTTCGAGGCAGGTGGCCACTCGGCAACCGTCCGGGCCGTCTACAACGGTGAAGCCGACTTCGGTACGGTCTTCTTCTCCCCGGCGATCGATGCAGACAGGAATGTCCTGTGGGACGGAACCTCCGAAGGTGCAGACGTGCCCGCCGACAAGGTCGATGCTTGCAGGATCGATGATGACGGCCAGATCGACTGTGACGGGGTCTTCCCGAGAGACGCTCGCCGGAACATCCGCGAGGAAGCACCGGACGTGATCCAGAAGGTCAAGATCATCGAACTGTCCCAGCCGATTCCGAACGACACCGTCAGCTTCTCCCCGGATCTCCCCCAGGACATCCGCGAGAAGTTCATGGCAGCGATGTTCGACTTCGCAAAGAACGATCCGGAAGGGTTCGCGACGGCGTTCGATGCGTACTCATGGGGCGATGTGGCACCGACCAACGACTCTGAGTTCGACTTCATCCGCTCGCTCGTCCAGAACCTCGGTCTCACGGTCGAGGACCTCTAGGCGATACCCAACCATGACTCGACTTGGGGCGGGGACACCAGTCCCCGCCCCAAGTTCGGTCGCAGCAACGGAGAACCCGATCCATGCTCAAGGTCGAGAACCTGACCAAGATCTACGAAGGTGGCACCCAGGCGCTCGACGACGTGTCTTTCGAGGTGGAGAAAGGGGAGTTCCTCGCAGTCATCGGTCTCAGCGGATCGGGCAAATCCACGCTGCTGCGCTGTATCAACCGCTTGATAGAGCCCACTGAGGGAACGATCACCTGGGACGGTATCGACGTCACCAACGCCTCCCAAGAGGAGCTGCGCCGGATTCGCAGACGCATCGGTATGGTCTTCCAGCACTTCAACCTGGTGAACCGATCGAAGGTGCTCACGAACGTGCTCGCGGGGCGACTCGGTTATGTGAACCCTGCCCTCAGTGTTGTGAACAGGTTCCCGAAAGAGGACATTGCCAAGGCCTACGCCCAGCTTGCGCGAGTCGGACTCGAGGACAAGGCACACGCCCGGGCAGACGAGCTCAGCGGCGGCCAACAGCAACGTGTCGGCGTCGCACGAGCCATGATGCAAGACCCAGAGATCATGCTCGCAGACGAACCCGTGGCGAGTCTCGACCCCGTTCTGGCCCACAGCATCATGCAGTACCTCGAGTTGATCAACCAGGAAGATGGGGTCATGGTTCTCTGCTCGCTCCACTTCCTCGACCTCGTCCATCAGTACGCCGACCGCGTGATCGCACTCAAGGACGGCAAGCTGGTTTTCGAAGGTACACCGACCGAGATCGACGACCAGAAGTTCAAGGAGATCTACGGCAAGGAGGCTGAGCGCGTTGGCTGAAGAGATCCCCGACCCATCTGGAACTCGGCCAGACGATACAGCAACGAACGGGAAGCCTCGCCGAGGGTGGAGACGAACCCTGTTAATCATCATCCTCATCCTCTCGTCCTTCGTCGTGTACGCCTTCGCCTTCGCCAAGACCGACGTGTCACTCGAGGAGATCCAATCCGAGACACGGCAAGAGCAGCTGTTCCGCATCCTTCGCGCGCTCGCTCGACCCGATCTGATTCGTTACGACAAAGAGGACCTCGTCGTCACCACCGACGTCTTCATCCCTTGCAATGGAACGACCCCAGAGGCTGCTACCCCCGACCAGTCGGGAGCAACGATCTCGGTGACACCTTCGTGTGCATCTCCCGGCGAGATCATGACGGTGAACGGGACGGGGTTCGAGGCCGGTAAGCGAGTCAAGATCGACTTCGTGCCAAAGTCGGACTTCGACATCGTCCTTCCACAGGGCAGTGTCGATGTCGCCGACGACGGTACGTTCTCGTTGTCCTTCGAGGCGCCTCTCCGAGAGACGGAGGATCCGCAGCAGATCACAGCGACCACGCAAACGAACGTCGGAAGCTGGACGAACCGGGTCGTGGTGTGGACCGACACGAACGGAAACGGTGTCCAAGATCCGGCTGCACTTCCCGACTCGGAGTAGCCGCTCTCACCATACGCGATCCAACTGCCAGAGTTCGAGGTCAGAAGCCCCGGCGGGGTGACACTCGTCGACGAGAACAACAACGTCCTCGACTTCATCTCCTGGGGAGGCTCGTTCGAAGCGACGACGGGTTCCGGGCGCGGACTCGTCTCGAGAGACATCGGCATCGATCCCTTCTCTGTGGCCGACGGTGAATCGCTCCAGATGACCGGCACGGGTTCCGTCCCTGAGGATTTCACCTGGTCGGGTTCGATCACGAACACGTTCGGGGAGCGAAACACGGGCCAGGAGTTCGACAGCTCCGACTCCCGAGCGATCCTGTTCTTCAACGAGGTCGCGTTCGTATCCGATGAGAACCAGACGATCGAGATCGCCGGCGAGCCCGGCACGAGCACCGACGACGTGTCCATGATCTTCTTCGACGCTACCGATGGAACGCAGTACAAGATCATCGTGCTCGCAGACAAGACGGACCTCTCCCCGCGGCTCTCGGACAACGCACTCAACACGTGGGACCGCATCATCGAGACGGTGATGCTTGCTTTGCTCGCAACCACGGTGGGTACGATCCTGGCGGTCCCGCTCAGCTTCCTCGCAGCAAAGAACCTGATGAGAGACGTCATGGTCCCCATCATCAACCTGTCCCTGTCGATCATCGCCCTTCCGATCGGCATCTCCCTGGGTATCCGCGCCTCACAATGGGCTGCCGGACTCAGATCCTTCACCGATGCCAACGTCGCGACCCTGACGCTCGCTCTCATCGTTCTCGTCGCTCTCGCGTGGGCGATCCTGCGATGGACGTTCCCACCCGAGGACGTCGACAAGCCGAGCCTCGGTTTGCGCTTCCTGCGGGCAGGTGCCCTCGTCATTACTGCGTTCATCGTGTTGATCTCCTGGTACGTGGTCGCGAATCTGCTGATCCTCATCGGACAGTTCATCGAAGATCTCGCACCGTTCGTCGGCTTCCTGGGGAACTTCGTGATCAAGCTCGGCGAGATCACCGAGATCGGCATCCCTGTGTTCTCCGCCCTCATCGGTGGGTTCGCTCTAGCTCTCGCTGCAAGCAAGTTCGGCTACTTCCTCTTCACTCGACTCGCCAGGCCTGTGCTCAACGCCGTTACGCTGCTCGTTTCAGCCATCGCAGGCGCCATCGTCGGGATCGGCATCGGTGCGGTCATCGACTGGTTCTATCAGCTCGGGAATCCAACGGCGACGATCTACGTCCCCGCAGCGATCGGCGCTGTATTCGGGATGGTCCTGTCGATCAAGGCACTGCGCAAGGGTGAGTCGCAGAACATCGGCTTGACCATCTACTACATGGCGAGAACGGTGTTCAACGGCCTCCGCTCGATCGAGCCACTGGTGATGGTGATCATCTTCGTCGTGTGGGTGGGCATCGGCCCGTTCGCAGGAGCGCTCGCTCTCGCTCTCCACACGACTGCTGCCCTGGCCAAGCTGTACTCAGAGCAAGTCGAGAGCATCAGCACCGGCCCACTCGAAGCGGTGCGAGCCACCGGGGCAACCCGTCTCCAGACCGTCATCTACGCCGTCGTGCCCCAGATCATCCCCCCGTACATCTCGTTCACGATGTACCGATGGGACATCAACGTGCGGATGTCGACGATCATCGGTTTCGCAGGTGGTGGCGGCATCGGGTTCCTGCTCCAGCAGAACATCAACCTGCTCCAGTACCGGGCGGCCGCCGCACAGATGCTTGCCATCGCGATCGTCGTTGCCTCGATGGACTACATCAGCTCGCGTCTGCGTGAGCGGATTGTATGACCGAGCCCATATTTCGCCTTCGTACCAGAGAACGGGCGGAGGCGATCGAGGCTGAGACCCTCGCTCCTGCAGCGGTACTCTCGGCACGCTCGCTAGGCCGAGCACAACACGAGGACGCCGATCCCTGGCGGACGGCGTTTGAGCGCGACAGGGATCGCATCCTCCATGCCAAAGCGTTCCGTCGCCTGAAGCACAAGACCCAGGTGTTCATGAACCCCGAGGGTGACCACTTCGTCACGAGGATGACACACACCCTCGCAGTGACCCAGATCGGCGGAGCAATCGCACGGGCACTCTCACTCAACGACGATCTCACCGAGGCGGTGTGTCTCGGCCATGACGTCGGCCACTCCCCATTTGGCCACACAGGTGAGGATGCCCTCTCGGAGTTCGTCGATGGAGAGTGGCGCCACTCGGATCAGTCGGTGCGGATCTTCGAAGTGCTCGAACCGCTGAACCTCACATGGGAGGTGCTCGACGGAATCCGAGCCCATCCATGGAAGGTCGAAACGGCAGCATCGAGTCACGAGGGGAACATCGTGCGATTATCCGACCGTATCGCGTACCTCGCACACGACGCGCTCGATGCGCTTCGTGCCGGAGTTCTCGACGCCACATCCTTTCCCGACGACGTCCTCACCACCTTCGGTGAGCCGGGTCGGGACTGGGTCCACGTCATGGTCCAATCCGTCATCGACGAGTCGTACCGAACGAGCACGATCGCCATGGAGCCTCACATCCTCGAACCGATGCACACACTGCGTGATTTCATGTTCGAACGCGTCTACCTTCGCCCCGAAGCCGAGCATCAACGCCGCCGTGCCCGCCAGATCGTCCGTGAACTCGTCGAGTACTACCTCGAACACACCAGCGAGGTGCCCGAGTCGTATCGGCACTCCGCATCCGATGATCTCACCCAGGTCATCGACTACGTCGCAGGAATGACGGACCGCTACGCCATCAGAACCCACGACACACTGTTCCGCCCGAGACTCTTCGAGTAAGCCCCCTCTTCGGTCCCCCCTTCAG
>JAJRYI010000210.1 GCA_024275815.1 Actinomycetes bacterium
GCGTCGTCCCGCACACGACGCGGGATCCGGGCGCCGCCGGTCAGGACCGTTCCGATTCCAGCGAGTGCATCCGGGCAGGACTCCATGAGCCGATAGAGCATCGTGGGGACGAGCGAAGCGACCGTCGGGCGCGTGCCTTCGATGAGCTCTGGAAGCGACTCGTCGAACGGTGCGACGATGACCGTTCCGCCGGCCTCGAGTGATCGCCAGAGCACCGAGAGCCCTCCAACGTGCGTCAGGGGCAGTGTTGCAAGCCATCGGTCCTGCGGCCCGTTGCCGAGGCGTGTGCGCGAGGCAGCGACCGATGCTGCGATGTTGTCGTAGCTGAGTGGCACCATCTGCGGCCGACCCCCTGTGCCCGAGGTCGGGAGGCACACGGCGGCTCCTCGAGGCGGGCGACCATCGAGTCGGGGACGACGCGTGTCGTACGGAACGACGACTCCCCCAAGCTTCATGACCGCGAGCATCTCGACGATCGACGCCATGTCGAGACGTACGGTCACCGGTACGAGGGCACCAGTTTCGACCTCGTGACGTAGTGAACCTGCCCGCTGGTGCACCTGGGCAGCGAGGTCGCCGTAAGACACGGAGCCGGGTGCCAGCACCAGGGCAGCGGTGTGCGGATCGCTGTGCGCTCTTCGCTCCAACCAGCTCTGTGGAGTATCCGTGTTCATGGGTCACTACAGTATCGCCGGTGCCACCACCACCGGAGGAACCGTGGTTTCCGACATCTTCGACCCGACAGCATGGACGCCGGTTGACGGCTTCGATCTGAGCGATATCACCTATCACCGAGCAAGAGACGTCGGTGCGGTGCGCATCGCGTTCGACCGCCCGGAGGTTCGCAACGCGTTTCGCCCCGGTACCGTCGACGAGCTGTACCGGGTGCTCGACCATGCACGCATGACCCCCGACGTCGGCTGTGTGATCCTGACCGGCAACGGCCCTTCCCCCAAAGATGGAGGCTGGGCGTTCTGTTCCGGTGGCGACCAACGGATCCGTGGCAAGGACGGCTACAAGTACGAGGGGGACGAGGGGGTCGACCCGACACGGCTCGGTCGCCTGCACATCCTCGAAGTCCAACGATTGATCCGCTTCATGCCGAAGATCGTCATGGCCGTCGTACCCGGCTGGGCGGTTGGTGGTGGCCACAGCCTCCACGTCGTGTGCGATCTCACCCTTGCATCAGCCGAGCACGCCGTGTTCAAACAGACCGATGCAGACGTTGCGAGTTTCGACGGCGGATACGGTTCGGCACTGCTCGCCCGACAGGTCGGCCAGAAGCGAGCACGGGAGATCTTCTTCCTCGGGCGGGACTACTCGGCCGATGAGGCCTACGCCATGGGGATGGTCAACGCCGTGGTGCCGCACGATGAACTCGAGGACACCGCGCTGGAGTGGGCACGTGAGATCACTGCCAAGAGCCCCACGGCACAAAAGATGTTGAAGTTCGCTTTCAACCTTCCCGACGACGGCCTCGTCGGCCAACAGATCTTTGCAGGGGAAGCCACTCGACTGGCCTACGGAACCGACGAGGCACAGGAAGGCCGCGACGCCTTCCTCGAGAAACGGGATCAGGACTACTCGTCCTTCCCCTGGCAGTTCTAGCTCCCGGTGACCTCACCTCCGAACCCCTGGGTGATGGCGGCGCGGCCCGCAACGCTGCTCGCCTCGGTGGCACCGGTACTGATCGGGACGGCGAGCGCCTGGAGCGACGACGTGTTCGCCGTGCTTCCCTTCGTCGTCGTGCTGGTCGCTGCGCTTGCGATCCAGATCGGTGTCAACTTCGCCAATGATCTCGCAGATGCACAGAAGGGTGCAGACACCGAAGCCCGCATCGGCCCCCAACGGGCAGTGGCGTCGGGTGTGATCTCGATGGGCGACATGAAGCGCGGGATCGCCGTCGCGTTCGGTGTTGCAGGTATCGGTGGCATCTACCTCATCTGGTACGCGGGTTGGCCCATCTTCGTCATCGGTGTCGTGTCGATCATCGCAGCACTCGGCTACACGAACGGGCCCATCCCCTACGGCTACTACGGGCTCGGCGAGCTGTTCGTGTTCGTCTTCTTCGGAATCGTGGCAACGGCGGGAACCCGTTTCGTCTTCTCGAGTCCGGTGCCTGCCGAGGCCTGGGCGGGTGGCGTCGTGATGGGCTTCCTGGCTGCGGCGATCCTCGAAGCGAACAACATCCGCGACATAGACACCGACCGGCAAGCGGGGAAACGCACGCTCGCAGTCATGGTCGGGCGCACCTGGGCGCGCCGACTCTACGCAGCAACACTGATCCTCGCTTTCGTGACGATCATCTTCAGTGTGAGTCTCGGGGTGCTTCCCGCCATGACCATGATCGCCCTCGTCGTCGCACCGTTGAGCATCCCCCTCATCGGCACCGTGTACAAAGAGACGGCGGGCCCACCGCTCATCGGTGTCCTCAAGGGGACGGCACAGCTCCAGATGTTCGCGGGACTTCTCCTGTCCCTCGGCATCGTGTTCTGATCACGCGAAGGTAGGCTCGCCTTCCGTGACCAACTCCGACACCCCGTTTCGATACACGGCCGACCTCATCGGTGGGTTCGCCGATGCAGGGTGCGCCGTCGCTTTCATCTCGCCGGGATCGCGCAGCACACCCCTGACGCTGGCTCTGGCCCTCGACCCGCGCATCGACGACATCTCGATCAGGGATGAGCGATCCGCTGCCTTCGCAGCCCTTGGGTACGCCAAGGCAACCGGCACACCGGCGATCATCGTGTGCACGTCTGGCTCCGCCGCCGCTCACTACCTCGCGGCGATCGTCGAAGCCGACCAGTCCGTGGCCCCACTCCTCGTACTGACCGCCGATCGGCCCGAGCGCCTCCGGGGCACCGGAGCCCCTCAGACCATGGATCAGCGACACCTCTACGGACCGCATGTCAAGAC
>JAJRYI010000211.1 GCA_024275815.1 Actinomycetes bacterium
GATGAGGGAGCACGCCGAGTTCACGGCGACGAGGCTTCAGGGCTTCGGTCTGTGGGCGACGGTGGAGCGCTGAGTGATCGTGTTCTCCGTCCAAGACGATGTCGTGACAGCGGTGTTCACCGACACCGAGCGGATGCTCCTTCGTCAGATTCCGCTTCTTCTCGACGACATGGATACCGCAGTTGGAGACCCGGGGTACGAAGTGCTCCACCGGGCCATCTACCGCGATGACCCCGGCGCGTCGCGAGAACTCGATGATCTCATAGCTTCTGATAGATGGGCCATGCGAACTTCGGACCGCAAGATCGTCGAACGTTTCGGCGAGGGGGTGACAGCGATGACGCGACAGGAGGCTCGTGGATTCCTGCGATCCCTCAACGAAGCGCGTCTCGTGGTCGCTGCACGTGCGGGAGTCTTCGATAGTGGACCCGGCTGGGAGGAGATGGTTCCGACCGACCAGTCTCTCGCTGCTGTGGCATGGCTCGGCTACGTCCAGGCAGAACTGATCCAGACACTCTCCTCCGGGTGAGGGAGGAGTCACCTCGGCCGGTGGCTGCACCCGGAAGCCTGCCTACCCTGTGCCTATGTCGACCGTTGCGATCATCCTCGCCGCCGATTCAGGCGAAGAGTTTCCAGAACCCAAGTACCTCACCCGTGTCCACGGTATCCCGCTGCTCGAGCGGGTCATGCAGGACGCTGCGAAGTGGCCGGTCGACGAGGTGGTCGTCGTGCTGGGCTCCAACGGCGACGCGATCGTCTTGTCGATGGAGTTCGGTGGCGCGACGATCCTCATCGATCCATGCTGGGAGGAAGGCGGCGCATCACCACTGCGCGCGTCGATCGATCTGGTCTCACGCGATCGAGCCATCGACCTCGTCGTTCTTGCGAGGGGAGACCAACCCGGGGTCGATCCGGGCATTGTCTCGGAACTGATCGCCGCAGCCCACGAGTCGGGTGCCGATGCAGTCGTCCCGAAGTACCGCTACGCCCGCTCGTGGCCCGTCGTCATCGGCCCGCCCCTGTGGGAACACTTCCTGGGTCTCGAGGGCGATGTCGACGTGCATGATCTGATCACGACGCACGCTGGGAGCATCGAAGAGGTATGGGTCGACCATCTCGCTCCCAGGATCATCAGTTCGTTCGACGATGCATCGCGACCTTCTGTGTGAGTCGGCTGCACATGGTGACGCATCATTGGGTAATCTCGATGGAACGCGTTGCCGCACGTAGGTGATGAGGGAGAGGGAAGCCATGGCATCGATCTCGGCGATTCGAGCAATGGGCCAACGCCACGCTACGAAACTCAGAAAGGCCAAGGTTCGTACGACCGAGGCGTTGCTTCGAGAGGCATCGACGCGTACGGGACGAAGTTCGCTCTCAGGGCGCACGGGCATACCAACGGCCGACCTGGTCAGGTGGGCTCACCAAGCGGACCTGATGCGGGTGGACGGGATCGGGCCGGAGTACGCCGACCTTCTCGCCGTGTCGGGAGTGGACACGATCAAAGCGCTGCGCAGACGCAACGCTGCCAACCTCATCGCGACGATGACTCAGGTCAACTCGAAGAAGAGGATCGTTCAGCGTCTTCCCACGGTCGAGATGGTGCAGAGCTGGATCGATGACGCATCTGATCTCGAGCCGATCGTCACGTCCTGAACGTCAAGAGGCCCGCACCGAAGCGCGGGCCTCTCGCGTAGGGTTCTGAAGCTACTTCGACGAAGGCTTCTTGGTCGTGGTCTTCTTGGTTGCGGTTGCCTTGGCAGTCGTGGTCTTCTTGGCTGCGGTCTTCTTGGCAGTCGTGGTCTTCTTGGTACTCGTCTTGGTGGCTGTGGCCTTCTTGGTCGTGGCCGGCTTCTTCTTCGGAGCGACCTCTTCCTCGACGGCCGGCTCTGCCGTCTTCACAGCGGCATCCTCAGTGGTTGTCGGTCGGAAGGACTCTTTCCAGGTACCGAGAACGTTCTCGATCTGATCTCGAAGCCTCGCGACCTGCTCCTGGATCTGCTCGACGTCGATCTTCTCCTGGACGGTCTCGACGGTCTCGTGGGCCCGCTCGCCGATCTTCTTGTCGCCGATCGGTAGATCGCTGACCTTCTCGACGCCCTTGCCGGTCACGGACTGTGTCTTCTCGAAGAGTGCCTTTGCTGTGTCCGTGGCGGTAGCGGCGGCGGCGGAACCGGCTTCC
>JAJRYI010000212.1 GCA_024275815.1 Actinomycetes bacterium
CCCGCAGGGGGAGTTCCCGCCGCTGTGATCGTCTCGGCCCTCGTCGTGGTCGTGGTCGATGCAGACGTCGTGGTGGTTTCCGCTGTGGTACTCGTGGTGGCAGACGTCGTGGTTGCCGCCGTCGTACTCGTCGTGGTCGCCACAGTCGTACTCGTCGTGGTTGCCGCCGTCGTACTCGTCGTGGTCGCCACAGTCGTACTCGTCGTGGTTGCCGCCGTCGTACTCGTCGTGGTTGCCGCCGTCGTACTCGTCGTGGTTGCCGCCGTCGTCGCGGTCACCACAGTCGTCGTCGTGGTCGTCGTTACAGCAGGCAGAACGGCGGTGACACCGATGTCGTCGAAGTGCAGGTACCCCGTGACAGCGTTCCCCGCCCCCAGGAATCTGATTCTCATGTTCGCTGCGGCGTACGACGAGATATCGAAGCTTGCAGCCAACTCATTGGACGCCCCGGCGAAGTCGTAGGTGGCAAGATCGATCCACGTGCCGCCGCCGTCGGCCGAAACAGCCACCGTCACTGAACCGGTACTGAGCGCGACCTCGCGTCGGTAGCTGAACGACAGGACCGCAGAGGATGCACCGGCGAGGTCGACCTCACGCCACACACCCAGTCCCTCTGCGTCTGCCGGGTCGCCCCCGATACGCAAGCAGTTGCCGGCGCTGCAGCGAATGCTGGCGACGACAGCGACGACGCCAACCGTCGGCCCATCGGATTCGCCGATCTCGACCCAGGGTCCTGCCCAGTCCAAGGTCCCGGTGTTCCCGTTGTAAGCGACGGCGGGGAAAGAGTCTCCAACGTCACCGCTCAGAGCGTTGACCGCGACGGTGAGGACGACGAGAGAGACGAGTACCCCCGCAATACCTGCAAACACGATCCGTACCGATGGAACCGAGGACCTCTCCCCCATCTCGGTCATCCAGGCTCACTCGTTGCGGCAGCCGCTGCACCGGGTGCACCACGAGCCATCTCGTCGAACAGATCGGCTTCCTCCACCGGTATTGGATTCTCGTGCTCGTCGCCGACGACGACGTCGGGACCGAGCGTGAGAGAGAACCTAGTCCAACCGTCCGAACGCACATAGGTGAGCTCGCCGCCCATGGAGCGCGCGAGCGCGCGCGACACTGCCAGACCGAGTCCGACGCTACCGCTCAGGAGAGCTCGATCCCCGTGGTTGGCGAACGCTCTGAAGAGGTCCATCTCTGTCGCCTCATCGACACCGGCTCCGTCGTCCATCACGGTGAAGCGAACCTCGTCGTCGTCCCAGGTACCCATCACCAAGCACGTCGGTCCACCGTGCTTGACGGCGTTGGATATCAGGTTGCGAAGGACGTGCCGGAACATCCCGACATCGACTTCGATCACCCCTGAGGCGCACTCGACGTGGATCTCCTCACCAGCGCGACGGAAAGGTGCTGCGACTGCTTCGATCTCGAACCGCGGGTCAGTCTGCGTCGGAACGAGCGCGAGCTCATCCATGTCGATACGTGCGGCGACCAACAAGTCGTCCACCATCCGTGCGAGTTGCTCTGCCTCGGAGTTGATCACGGTGATCAGTTCGGTCACCGATTCCTCGTCTCCGGGTTCATCGGTCAGCAGAACCTCGGAGAAGCCGACGATGGAGGTGAGCGGCGTGCGCAGCTCGTGGGACACCCCCGCGATCATCGCATGTTGTGCAGCCATCGTTGCGTTCATCTCAACGCGGCGTTCACGAAGTTGCCGTCTCGCTATCCGCCAGTACACGATCAATGCAACCGCGGGAATCAACAGCGTCACCAGGAGCCGCAGCATCTGGGAGACCAACGCAGCCCTGTCTTCGTTGTTGGCTATGCGATCGGCCACCAAACGCTGGTTCGCTCCAACCGTCGCTGCGAGAGAATCGTAGGCATCCTCTGCCACCCCGTCGCGTACCTCGACTGCTTTCGAAGTGTCCCCGTTCCCAAGAAGGGTCAGTACCTCGTTGCTCACCTCGGCAAAGGTGGTGAGCTGAGGGCCGAGATCAGGTGTTTCCACGAGTAGTTCTGTTGGCGCTGAGGCCGCCCATCGGCTGAATACTGCCAGGCTTTCCTCCGCCTCGGAAAGTGCCGATGCACGGTCCTGGGCATCTACGACGCCGAGGTCCTCACCGATCGCGAACACAACGGCCTGCCCAACAGCGCTTCGAGCCAACGCAGCCGAGCCGTGAGCCGAGTTGGTCCAATGGAGCAAAGACGCGTTCTCAGCCACACGTTCGGCGCTCGCAGAATCGGCGAACGACATCGCCAGGCCGAGTACAGCAAGTCCGAGAACGACCGCCATGATGAGTACCACGACGCGCTGGGGCCGCGGCTGCTCACGTAGTTGAGCGTCAGGATGCCCCGTTCCAGATTCCATCGCTCATATATCGGCTCGCATCACTGCGTGCCTGAGTGTTTCAGCGCTTTGCCACGAGCCCTGACGACGTCGACGCCTGCCTCCAGCTACGCATCGTCTCGGGGTTGGGAACGTTGTCGCTTCAAAAGACCACGAGAACGTTTTGCTTCGAGTCGACGACGGCGCGCCGCTCTCGAGGGATGAGTTGCCTTGCGGTGGGGTGGTCGG
The DNA here is from genome assembly GCA_024275815.1 of Actinomycetes bacterium. Classification (GTDB taxonomy): domain Bacteria; phylum Actinomycetota; class Acidimicrobiia; order Spongiisociales; family UBA5794; genus JAMBLL01. The sequence continues at coordinate 2,576 of JAJRYI010000212.1, forward strand.
GGACGTGCAGCCTCCTCCAGCATCGCGTGCAGCCTGCGTACGGCGCGTTTACGGTTCGTGGCCTGCGAGCGCGAACCTCCCTCCACGATGCGGATCTCACTCCCGAGGCGCTTCATGATCCGATCCCGCGTAGGCCCTTCGAAAGCCCGCGATGCAGCAACGTCGAATCGGAGTTCGACACGGGTCGCGCTCTTGTTGGCGTGCTGGCCTCCGGGACCACCCGACGTGTCGAAGTGCCACGACAGCTCAGAGTCTGGAATGTCGAAACGCATCGCGATACCGGTCCTGTGAGATCACGACCATCGTACAATCGGGAGTTCATGCGCGACAGAGACCAATCCGTCCTCAGCGAGATCCTCCCCCCGGAAGAGCGGGCGATCGAGGCGGTCGTCGCGCGATACCAGCGGGTGGCCCCGGCAATCACCCGGTTCGCACGCACCTTGTCGGGAAACGATGAGCTCCAGGTCCGGCTCGGCACCCAGGCCACGTCGACCGACGGCACGGTCGTCCTCGACCCCGGCGTGTTCCAAACGGCGTACGCCAGGTCGGCGCCCGTGACCCCTTCGGAAGTCGCCCTCACATCGGCACTCCACGAGGTCATCCACCTGATCGCGACGGATTTCGACGAAGAGAGACCGATACCCAAGGAGTGGCTCGCATTCCGTGACGACGCCGATGAGGATGAGGACGAAGGCGCACCGATCCCGGTTGGTCTGTTCGAGTTCGGGGAGATGGACGAAGATCTCGTTCTCCCTGAACTCTCTGAAGAGGACATCGATTTCGACGAAGCGTCAGACACCGATCCCGATGCAGTGCCCCTCCTCCATGCCTTGAACGCCATCGGTGGACCCGCCGCAGAAGCGCTGTTCCTCTCGATCGAGGATGCTCGCCAAGAGAGGATCCACTTCAACGCCTATCCGGGCGCAGGGTCGGTGCTGCGTGACCTCTACCGGACATCGGTCGGGCACGCCATGGGGAACGCACGCCCGCTCGGTCAGTTCGCTCTCGCATGCTTCCTGATCGCCGGGGGCCACGAAGATCGCGACGACGTCCAGAGGCGTCTCGCACCCCACGTCGCCCTCGCCATCGACGATGCCATGGCGTTCATGGACCCGGTTGCCGAGATCGACGATCCGTGGTCTGTTGGAACGGTTGCACTGCAGCTGCTCTCTGTTGCCAAGCTGCACAACCTGGTCCAGGAGGGTGCAGCCACGTCCGGCCAGCGGGGACGAAAGGCCGAGATGGAGGCCGACTCGGCTGCTATCTCCGAGTCGGTGGACGCAGTGAGGATCATCTCCCCCGCCCTGGCGAATCGGGATGCTTACGAACAGACCAGAGCGGCAGCACAGAGTGTGTCCGCTCATCAGGGCAAGAAGGGAGATGCCGAGACCGCAGGCGATCCTGCAACCGACCAGATCATGAAGGTCTCGACGGCACCCACCGTGTACCTCCCGACGGGCCAAGGGGGAAAGCTCCTCGTCGTGGACTTCCCCCACACGTTCGCAACGTTCTCGAGCGAGGGCCGGGCGATGCTCGATCAGGCATCGCTCGACTGGGGTGTTGCACAACGTCGTGTCTCAGGCGAGCTGTACCCCCTCTTCCTCGCCAACCAGCGCCGCGGTCTCCGCTCCGGTTTCGACGCAGGCGACCTGTCTCCCTACACGCCCCTTCTGCTCGGCGCCGGCCTCTACAACCGAATGTTCGAACGCAGGGATCTTCCCAGCCGACGCTCGTACGCAGTGAGCCTCCTCGTGGACGGTTCGGCATCGATGCTCCAACCGAGAGGCCTCGGTTCCCGCAAAGCCCCGTGGGCGATGGCCGCGGCCCTTCTCGGAGCATGGACCCTTGCCCAACTCGCAGACGAACTCCAGATCGACTTCGAGATCGCCATCTTCAACCGGTCGTTCGCCACGAGCTCGGACGACACCGAACACTCATACCGTGAGATGCGAACCCGCGCCACAGCCGGGCTCAGGCAAAGCCAGGGGGGCAACGCTGAGCGCCTCACGAGGACCGTCAACCACTACGTCGTCAAGAGCTTCCGCGATCGGTGGAGAGCCTCCTCAGATGTGCTCGCCGGGCTCTTCTACACGGCAGCGGCTCCCCAGGACGCTGCGCTCATCGCCCGCAAGAACCCGCGTACCGCCCCTCCCGTGTCGATGTTCGACAAGGCTGCGAACGTCGATGAGTTCAACGTCGCACACGCTGCCGAGCGGCTGACCGCACAGCGTGCGAGCCATCGCATGATCATCGTGCTCGCCGACGGCATGACCAGAGGCTCGGTCGGTGCCCTCGCCGAGACGGTCGCCAACATCGAGCGTGGGGGCACCACGGTGCTCGGCATCGGGATCGGTGACGACACCGTGCGCGCTGCCTACTCCCGTGCCCAGGTCGTCGAGCAGCCGCTGACCCTCGCAACCGCGATGATCGATGGCGTGCGCTCGACGTTGTATCGCAGCATCGCCGAATCGGGATCAGACGTGTGGTGGGTCCACGCTGGGGACCGGGCACTCGAAACCTTTACCAACTAGGAGACACCCATGACGAAGACAGTCACCTTCACCGACCCGACAGGTACCGGACCAGACGTCGAGTTACCCGTCACAGAGGTCGGATCCGACGTACCCGATCGCGATATCCGCCTCGACCACGTCCCCACACCCGACCCGTACTACGTCGATCTCGGGATGCAGTACAAGCTCGCCCTCCTCGAGGCGGTCCGCCGTGAACACTTCGTGGACGCTCCCCTCCACCTCGCTCTGCGTGGACACATGGGCACGGGGAAAGACCATGATCTCGAACAGTTCGCCGCACGTCTCGAAACCCCCTACTACCGCATCCCACTCACCGGTGAGGTTCGCGACATCACCCTCATCGGGTCCGTCAAGTTGCACGGGGACGGCAAGGGTGGCACCGAGAGCAAGTGGGAGGACGGAGACATCACCCGTGCCCTGCGCGGACCGGCGATCGTGAACCTCTCCGAACTCAACGCTGCAGGCGCCGAGACGCTCTTCGCTCTCCACGGCCTCCTCGACCGCCACCAAGCCCTCGAACTTCCAACCGGTGAGATGGTCAGACTCCGAAGCGACGTTCGTATCTTCGGAACCTTGAACCCGACCGATCTTCGCGACTACGCGGGCACCCAGACCCTCAACAAGGCCTTTGCGGACCGTTGGATCATCTGGGAGAAGTCTTTCCCGGGGGAGGAGGACCTCGCCGTCATGATCGAGCGACGACACCCCGGCATGGACTCGAAGATCCGGGATCTGCTCACCAGGCTCGCCGTCGAGATCAACACCTCGTTCACAGCCGGTGACGCGAGGACACGCGTAGAGACACCCATGTCTCTGCGAACAGTCCTCGATCGTTTCCCGGCAGGCTTGCGCATGTACGGCGCAACGGAGGACCCGATGCGCTCCGCCTGGGAGGAGTTCGTACTCCCCCACATCGACCAGTACGACCGGGACCACTACGAGACGGTGTGGTCGGCGGTCGTTCGCAAGGGACCCGCCGGTCCCCCGTTCTCAGACTGAGTAGCATTACACCATGCCATCATTCGACATCGTTTCACAGGTAGACATGCAGGAAGTCCGCAACGCCGTAGACCAGGCGAATCGTGAGATCGTCAACCGCTACGACTTCAAGGGAACCGACTCGAGTATCCGGCTCTCCGACGACGGGATCACCGTCGAGTCCTCGGCCGAGGGTCGCCTCGATGCAGCGATCGACGTCCTCAAGGGCAAACTCGTCCGACGAAACGTCTCGCTGAAGTCGATCGCCGGCGGTGAACCGAAACAGATCGGTGGCGGGAGATTCCAGGCCGTCTTCACCCTGAACGAAGGGATCGCCCAGGACGCTGCCAAGGAACTCTCGAAGCAGATCCGCGAGATGAAGCTCAAGGTCCAGGTCCAGATCCAGGGTGACCAGCTCCGTGTCCAGGGGAAGAAACGTGATGATCTCCAGGAGGTCATCACCGCGGTCAAAGGCCTCGATTTTCGGCTCCCGCTCCAGTACGTGAACTTCCGGGACTGACCCCACCACGGACACCCGATACCTCCCTGCAGACGCCTCGAACGCGTGACTAGTCACAGCGGGTAACGGGGAACCATTCTCACCCTCGAACCCATCCATGCCGATACCAACGGTATGGAACACACAACCACCACCAC
>JAJRYI010000213.1 GCA_024275815.1 Actinomycetes bacterium
AGATCGCTGTCGGCGAGCGTGGGCGTGGGAACGTTCGGGTTGCGCATCACGAGTCCCGGCCCACCACCGTCACCGGAAAGATCGAGAACGGCTCCGCGAAGGCCCTCGACCGAGTCGAGAGATATCGCCACGGGAAGACCACCGTGGTCCTCGACGACATCTGTCGAACCGATGTCCTCCTGCCTCAGAAAGGAAGTTTCATAGACGAAGCCTTGCGGCCCGACTCCGGTGATCCTGAGACCAAGATGCAGGTCGGGGAGGCCTTCGCTGTCGCGTAGGTCAAGGATCTTGTCTCGTGCTGCGTCGGTGATCTCGACGATTGTGGTCTTGGTATCGCTCATCGTGATGCGATGGTACCGCTCAATGATGCAATAGCGACACGCGTCCTACTGAACGGGGATCAGCTCGTTCGTCGTCAAATCGAGGATCTGTTCCACATCGCTGCTCTTGTCGGCGATCCAGCGTGCCAGCGACTCCCCGGGAACCCGCACGATCCACCACATGACGTCTGACGAACGGACCTCACGGGCCTCTCTCCACAGGCGTCTTCCGTGCTCTATCGCTTCCGCCTCGTCGTCGTAAGTCGCAACGATGGTCTCGCGAGTCCCGGTGAACGGTCTCCCCGGTTCCGGGGCAGGTTCGCAGAACTCCATTAGTTCGAACGCCATTTCTCCTTCTTCTCCCTCTCCAAGCCCTACGCACACAGTAGCAATATGAACACACTTCGCATATGCCCATTCGCCTCGTTCGGATCGTACTAGACACGGCCAACGGTGTGACGCCACAAGTCCGCACCCCGCAGGCGTTGGGAACAATCGGTGTCGAATGACGAAACCTCCTCTATCGTTCGAGAGTCGAAGCGTGCGCGGGGCGTATCGCATCGATATCGTTCTCGTAGTCATCGATCGGATTGCGCCATAGCCTCATGAACAAGACCCCACCACTCATCATCCAAGGTGGCATGGGTGCGGCCGTATCCGACTGGCGGCTAGCGCGAGCGGTCTCGATCACAGGCCAACTCGGAGTCGTCTCGGGTACCGCGCTCGACGCGATCCTTGCACGCAGACTCCAGGTCGGTGACCCCGGCGGTCACATGCGCCGGGCGCTTGCAGCCTTTCCGATACCGGATGTTGCAAACAGGATCATCGATCGTTACTTCATCGAAGGCGGCAAGGCTCCCGATGCGCGTTTCGCGACGAAGCCGATCGTCAGCCACAAGCACTCCCGCAAGACGGAGGAGTTGCTCGTCGCATCGAACTTCGTCGAAGTGTTCCTCGCAAAGGAGGGGCACTCGAACGCCGTGGGCATCAACTTCCTCGAGAAGGTCCAGGTACCGACCATTCCCTCGTTGTACGGAGCGATGCTCGCAGGTGTCGACTACGTCCTCATGGGTGCAGGGATCCCCCGCGCGATTCCCGGCATCCTCGACCAACTCGCTGAGGGGTTCGACGCCGAGTTGAAGCTCGACGTCAAGGGATCGACTCCACAGGGCGATCCCTTCGTGCGGTTCTCTCCGAAGGAGTTCACCCGCGGACTCATAGAGAAGATTCACCGCCCCGACTTTCTCGCCATCGTGTCGTCTCACGTGCTCGCAAAGATGCTCGCCACCAAAGCCAGTGGGGAGGTCGACGGTTTCGTCGTCGAGTTCCCCGTCGCCGGCGGACACAACGCCCCGCCACGAACACGGGGCCAGTTCAACGACCGTGGGGAACCCGTGTACGGCGACCGTGACGTACCGAATCTCGACGCTATCGCCGCTCTCGGTAAGCCTTTCTGGCTTGCAGGCGGTTACGCCGAACCCGCACAGATCACGAAGGCGCTCGAAGCCGGCGCCGTCGGCGTCCAGGTCGGAACAGCGTTCGCTTTCTGTGTCGAATCTGGATTCACGGCACCGATCAAGGCCGAGATTATCAAAGCATCGCGTCGACGGGAACTCACCGTCTTCACCGATGCGGTCGCGTCACCGACCGGTTTCCCATTCAAGGTCATCGAACTGGACGACTCACTGACCAATCCCCGGGTGTACGAGAAGCGCGAGCGAATCTGCGATCTGGGTTACCTTCGTCACGCCTACGAACGTCAGGACCATACGATCGGATGGCGGTGTCCGTCGGAACCGGTCGACGACTACGTCCGCAAGGGCGGTGACGTCGCCGACACGGTGGGTCGGAAGTGCCTGTGCAACGCGCTCGTCTCGAACGTGGGACTCCCCCAGATCAAGCGCAGTGGCGAGATCGAGCCAACGCTCATCACCTCAGGGGACGACGCCGTGAACATCGCTCGCTTCGCTCCTCCAGGAGCGACCGAGTACACCGCAGCCGACGTGATCCGCTACCTTCTCGACGGCGTCACCCCGCCCTCCCTCTAGACCTCGACGAACGTCTCGTGTACTGCCACCCATCGCAGTCCACCTGTCGTTGCGGTATCGGGCACCATCACCGCCGTTGACGTCCGCCGCGTGCGATCTTCGGGAACGCCCTGCAACTCGTCATAGCGACAGAGCCAGGTATCGCCGAGACACCGAACATGGAAGTTCTCGACGGTGATCGCTACGTCGCCGACTCCGAAGTTCTCCTCGACGACGGCTACGACCTCAGGACCGGTCATGAGCGATCCATGCGGGCCGACTATCGTGAACTCGTCGTCGAGTACCGCGGAGAACTCGTCGATGGTTCCTCCCGGCCGGCCAGCGAACCAATCGTCGAAGAACGCATGGAGCCGTCTGACCTCCTCGATGATGTCATCGGCGTTCACCGCCACGTCTCCACCCTCGTACGGGCGTACACGGGTTCTACGACGCGCACCTTCGGTACCGCAACGTCTTTGGCGTGGCCGCGTCGCGTCGGGTATCGCAGAACGATGCCTGCGATCGCACGATCGACCAGCGTGATCCGCGGCACCTCGTACCGGTAATCCCATCCGTCGTCGATGACCATCAGAAAGGCGCTCAGCCCCTCGCTGAGTGCGGCGACGACCGCGAACGTTGCAGCGACGAACCACTCAACGCGGTACCACTGGTCGGGAAGAGCCATGATCTGATAGGACCAGACTGCCGACGCTGAGAACACGGCGGTGAGAACGAGGTGACGAGCCTGCTTGATCCGACGAAGACGCACAACCTCCAACTGCACGACCCCAGCACGTGCGCCGCGCTGCGTGGCGAATCGCTTGCCGAGGTCTCGCTTCCACAGACCGATCGGCAAAGCCACACAAGACAGCGACCAGTCGGTGCCACCATCTCCGATCCTCTCGATCTGCAACGCGTTGTCACAGAGACGGTCACCGAGGTCATCCCGCTCGATCGTCGTCATCTCCACCGCCTCTCGATGGAACCATTGTGGAACGACGGACGGCGATTGGGAAGCCGAACTTCGTCGACTATGCGGAGATGGCTGTCGCTACCTTCTGTAGCTTCGCCTGCACCTGGGATGCAACAGAAGCGATCTCGGGACGATCGACGAGTCCGAGGACAGCCGCTGGATCCATGAAACGGACGGAGACAGAGTCACCGTCTTGGATCAGCACGACGTTGCAAGGAAGCAGCGCGCCGATGTCTGACTCGAGTTTGATCGCCTCATTGGCGAGAACGGGGTTGCATGCACCGAGAATGATGTACGGGTCACGATCGACGTCGATCTTCGCCTTGAGGGTGGCCTGAACATCGATGGTCGTGAGGATTCCAAAGCCCTCCTTGCCGAGTTCTTCTGTCACCCGCTCACGTACTGACTCGATGTCGCCCTCGACGGTGGTACCGAATGTATAAGCCATGGTCTTCTCCTGGGAATGTCGGATACTCCAAGCATATCCACGTCCAGCAGATTGGATTACGTTCCCGAGACCGACTCGTTGCCTTCA
>JAJRYI010000214.1 GCA_024275815.1 Actinomycetes bacterium
ATCACCAGTACGGCGATCGTGGCGAGGCCCAGCCACTCCACGGTCGTTGCTCCTCGTTGATTCTTCCACATGATCGATCCCTCCTTGGAGTCGATTGTTCACGGCGCACCGGACAGCGCGCGAAGGCCCAGAAGTGTTGGATACAGCAGAAACAGGAGAGCGGTCGGCACCATCAACGCGAGGACTGGTCCGTAGCTCGTCACCGCGCGCCGGCCACCCTCCGACGTCAGATCTGTCGCAATGGATGCTCGAAAGTCGGTGGAGAGATCACCGAGAGCGTCGGCAAGGCGACCGCCTGCGGTGTGCGCGTGGATCAACGCTTCGTAGAGTCTCGTCGCTTCCACATGTGCCGTACACCGTTTCCTCTCCTCGAGCGCCTCGACGAGTCCCTGCCCTTCCGTGTGCATCCTGAGCACTGACCGGAACTCTTCGCTGGCGACACCGTCGGTCTCTTGCACGACGGCGCCGAGTGCGAACGCGACAGACTCTCCCGCAAGTGTGTGAAGAGCGAGAGCATCGGCAACGAGCGGGAGTTCGTGTCGCAGGCGCAACGAGCGACGCTCCCGCAAGGTCGAGCGTCGGGCCGACCACGCGATCCATCCTCCCACCCCTCCTACAACAGCAAGCGGAAGTACTGAACGACCGGCTCCAGCGAGGAACAGATCTCCCTGGGCGAGGAGGATCCCCGCGAACGCACCGGCCAGTGACCAGGGAAGGGATGAGAGATCTCGTTGGTTCTTGGCGGGTAGATCCGGGGTTTCCGGCTCGTGCCCTGTGATGTACCAGCGCACTCCCTCGGTGAGCGAGCGCGTAGAGATCCGAGCAACCAGCAGGATCACGGCGGTGCCAGCAACGACGGCAGCAACGATGTTCATCTGAAGATCCTCGGAGGTTCAGACAGGCGGGCCGAGCGTCTCGCAAGGATCCATCCGGTGAGGGTGGCTACAAGACCGATGGCAACGACGGTCACTCCCTCACTCGTGTCGAACGCTGCGGCGGACTGTGGGTTCGTGGCGATGGACAGCACCAGCAACGCCCATGGGGCAATGAGCGCCACGGCAGCGGTCCACCGCTGCTCGGTCATCACCGCGTCGTGGGCACTACGCAACGCAAGATCGTCAGCCACGGAACGCTGCAGTGATGCCACGACGCTCCCCACACGGTGGCCTCCGACCCTTTGTGCAACCGCGAGCGTCGATGTGACGCGGTCGGTCACCGGGTCGTCGAAGCGGGCACGCATCTTGTCGAGTGCCTCGCTGAAGCCACTACCGAACATGACGTGCATCCGCACTTCCTCTGCAGCGGCACTGAACTCGCCACCGACCCGAGTGCATGCATCGATGAGCGAGTCGGGAAGTGTCGATCCCGATGCGATACCTGCACGCATATGGGCAAGGACGTCCGGCCAGGACTCCATGCGTTCCCTCTTTGCCGCATGGGTGCGAGCAGATCGAACCACCGATGGGACCACGAAAGCCAGCGCGCCGATCGCCACGGACGGTGCAAGGGTCCCGAGAAAGCCGTACATCAGGGCAGCAACGGCGCCCGCTATCACCGACCCGATGCCGACCGGTACCCACGACACGGGGCGCCAGAGGCGGAAGGCAGGTGTCCTCCCCGTCACCGCGATCCACACCGATGTGGTGGCCAGGATCACGGCGAGCCCTCTCATGTCAGCCCCGCCACGAGTCCGGTGCTTCGGATCCATTACCCACCCATGCAAGGGTCCCATCGCGACGCCGGTACAGAGGCGCCACGGTGAAGACATCTGCGTCGAGTTGATCGGGTACCGCGAGGATCTCATGGATGTATCTACCACCCGTCGTGCGCTTGACGTACACGACGAGATCGACGACCGCCGAAACGGTTCGACGCAGAAACGGCACGGAGATGTTGTCGCCGGCAAGCACCCCGTACGACACCAGCTTCTCCAACGAGTCGCGCGCAGAGTTCGCATGGATCGTCGCAAGTCCGCTACAGCCGGCGTTGAGGGCAAGGAGCATGTCGAGCGCCTCGGGGCCCCGCACCTCACCAACCACGATGCGATCAGGGCGCTGACGGAGAGCCTCCCTGACGAGGTCACGCAAAGTGATCTCGGCGCCGCCGTCGAGTCCGATCGCGCGAGTTTGCATCTGTGTCATGTCCGGCAAGTCGGCTTCGATCTCGAAGACCTCTTCACAGGTGACGACACGTCTCTCCGGCGAGACCTCACGGAGAAGGCAGTTCACGAGGGTCGTTTTGCCTGCCCCCGGGGCGCCCGCTACGAGGATCGTTGCGTCGTTGCGGACTGCATGACGAAGGAGCTTGGCCGCCGAAGGTGTCAGGGCCTCACGATCCACTAGATCTGTGAGGTCAGCTGCCGTGACCACGAACTTCCGGATCTGTATGTTCATCCGATCTCGATGGGTGACCGGTGGTCCCGGGATGTGAACGCGGCGGCCATCGGGAAGTTGCGCGGACACGATCGGGCTCGCAATGTCGACCCGGCGTCCCGTGCCCGCAAGGAGCTGATCGGCGATTCGGCGCACCGATGCCGCGTCCACGACGACGCTGACGAGTTCCTTGACCCCGTTGCGTACGATGAACGTCCTCTCGCCCCCGATGACGATGATCTCTTCGATCAACGGATCATCGAGAAGCTCACCGACATGCCCGAAGCGGATGGGTACGGGTGCCGCGGTCATGAGGCACCAACCCCGGCCAGAGCGCTCCTCAGCCTGCGATCTGGTGGACGCGCTGAGCTGGTCGCCTCGCGTACTCGCCGATGGTCCGGGACCAGCGCCACAGGGTCCAAGCCCGTCCATGTCCGTACAGCGTCGGCGACTTGAGCAGCCTCCCCGTGACGAACACGGTTGACGACGATGTACGGCGTCGGCCCGATCCAACGAGACGTCAGGTGAGCCGCGCGCACGATACCGAGAGCAGATGCATCGATCACGATGATGGCTCGGTCCGCATCCGCGACGATCTCGTTCCCCGGTTCGATCGCCCCCATGTCCGCGATCACCTCATCCCCCTCTACGCGGGCGGCATCGATCAGCCCGCGTACCATGGTCGACGACATGCCGGGCTGACCGGGACGGTGCGAGCCCGTGATGAGCAACATCCCCTGGTACCGACGCGTCACCGATGGGTCGATGATGCCGTTCGAGCGAACCGAGTCGGCAGCGTCGGCGATGTCGGGCCGCGGTGCAAGTCCGAGACGCACAGCGATCGCAGGCGCGCTGAGATCGAGGTCGATCAAGACGACGTCGTGATCCTGTGCGCGTGTGATGCCATACGCCAGAGCGACCTCGGTACATCCCGGTGCGCCCCTCGCCCCTACCACGACCGTGAGATCACCCAACGAACCGAAGGGTTCAACCGGTTCTGCGGGCACGACGAAACGGATCGTCTGGATCAGAGGATCCGCATCGATGGTGTCGGGAACGACCTCGTCGGCTCCTCCCCGTTCAAGGGTGTCCTGGGCGGGCCGATCACCCACCGGGAAGACTCCAACGACTCCCAGGCCAAGTCGCTTCCAAATACTTATCTGGCGCTCTGTGACCCAGGCGATCTCGGCACCGGCGACGACAACGTCGATCTCTCCTGCCCTCGATTCGACGTCCGACGGTTGGAACGCCCTCAACACGATGCGAACTGCCGCGGTCTCATGTGCATGAGCTACCAGCGCGGGCTCCCACTCCCTCGCCGACAGGACGGTGGCCACACGTACCGTCACGGTGTCACTCTCACGAGGTCGATCGTGCCGGCTTCTCGAGCGTTTGCAAGGCTTGTGGCCAGGTCGGTGTCGACGGCAAGCAGAACGGCAACGCTATCCGCATCGAATCCGTCGTCACCGAGCTCGACGTCGAGCACGTACACCGCCGAGGCCACGGTCACTGTGATCGGAGCGGTGTCCAAGCTCCCGGAAGTGGTCACGAGCACATCGACGTGGTCACCGACCATGATCCTGCCCTGAACCGCATGTGAGCGATCGAGAGTCAAGGCGAACGCTGCTGGGGCATCGAGAACCTGCGGAGGCAACAGCAGGGACGGCACGAGCGGTTCGCCCGCCGAGACCGGGACTCTTAAGACCCAATCGGCCAGGTCTCCCACGGAGTCCCCGACGACCAGGCCCTCCGATGATGCCACACTGCGTACCTCGAGGTCGAGGTCGCCGAGCGGTGTTCCCGCGGGCAGATCAGCGGCGGCGACGAGGATCGGGGTGGTCGCTGCCGGCTGTGTCAAGACGAACACGAGACCGGCGGCGACAGCGGCGAGAACGACGCCGAGAATCATTCTCCTATCGAGATGCGGCATCGCAAGGGGGCGGGTACGGCTCAGGAGGGCCATCAACGCACGTCCATCGCAACGATCTGCGCCAGAGCGAGGTACGTGAAGCGTCCCGCTTCAGTCAGGACGATGTGGTCGACGCCAACGGCATCGACCACACCACGGTACGTGTGCCCGTCGGTCGCTGTGACCACAACGACGGCAGCGCGGTCTTCTGACTCGAGGAGACGGTCGCGCAGAGTTCGTCTCCGTCGCGCTGCTGCACGGGCGGCGGTTTGCTCAGCAACGAGCGTCTCATCGAGTCGATCTCTCAACGCCCGCCCGAGGCGTTCGAGATCAGGATGGCTGAACGGATCCATTGCGATCGCCTTTCGCTCTGACCCGTCTACCGACCCTCTCCCCACTGTCGAGAGAACTCGACGCGCCCGTTCGATTCAAGCCCCTCGTCGAGAATTGTTTCGCGACTCACTGCGACGCGCGGCATCTCACAGTGGTCACGACACGTTGGATGGTCACCTGTGCTCGCCGGCGTGGAACCTCTCGATCCCTCGGACCATGTCTCCGTTCACGATCGAGTCCATCCCTCGCCGAAACTCGGTTCGCATGGCCTCTTCCTCGCTCACGCCGATGCTCTCGTACACCGAGAGCCGGTCGTTGCGCATGCACTCCTGGGGGTACGACGCAATCTCTTGAGCGAGGGCTTCGGCCTCCACACGTGTGGCCCCCGTTGGGACCAACCGGTCGACGAGACCGATCTGTTTCCCCTCTCCCGCGGTGACCTCACGGCCCGTGAGGATCAGATCGAGAGCCCTCGAGAGCCCGACGATGCGCGGCAAGCGCACGGTGCCACCGTCGATCAGCGGGACACCCCAACGACGACACAGAACACCGAACACTGC
>JAJRYI010000215.1 GCA_024275815.1 Actinomycetes bacterium
AGATCATGGAGGGTCTCCATGTCGTCGAACGTACGCTCGGCCGCACCGAGGTCACCGTGACGCAACTGGTCCAGAAGTCGCCTGCGCTGCTCCCCGATCGCCTCACCGAGACCCTTGAGGTACGGCACGGCATCGATGCCGAGTGCTGACGGGAGCGGAAGCGGCTCGTGAGCGAGGAGCGCTGCAGTGAGTTCGGCCTCGGCGTACTCCTTGACGGCGTCGTAGAAGAACCCTGCGTAGTAGATGTCCCGGTGCTCTCCAAGCGACACCTCGGCCTCGGCGATGAGCGCCTTGACTTCCTCGAGGAGTTCCCTCGCCGTGTCGATGTCGTTGCGATGAAGCGCGCGTATGGCGTTCGCCGAGTTGCGGATGATGGGGCGGGAGTTCTTGAGCGCCGTCTCGCGGGCGGTGAACTTCGCGTCGAGTTCGGTGCGGACTTCGGATTCGAGAGCTGTGAGATCGAGTCCGTTCGCCATCGATCAGCCGTTGATGACGCGAACCGTCTTGGATTCCTCGTACGGCTGCTCGGCCAGGTCGATCGGTTGGAGGGCGGGGCGACGAGCACCGGCCTGCACCGTGATGTCGACGACCTGGGCCCTCGGCATCGCCTGCTGCGCCTTGATGGTGAGCAGGAGGGTGACGAAGGCCGCAATGGAGACGTTGATGGCGATGTTGAGCCATAGCCACGGCACCGACCCGGTCATCGTCGCAACGGCAAGTGTCGACACCGACGCGATACCCAGTCCGATGAGGATCCGCTGGCGGCGGCGCTGTGAGTGACGACGTACGTACACCTCGCTGTCGGGTTGGGCCATAGAAACCTGGGCCAGCTTGCTTCGTGTGCGGGCGAACTCACGTGTCGTCGAGCGGGGGGCGTTGTTGCGATGATCGAAGAAGGAGGGGATGACGAACGCTGCCCACAGTCCTGCGATGAGGATGAACACGACAATTGTCATCGATCGGTGTCTTTCTTACTTCGCCAGCACACCGAGCGTAGACACGCCGGGGAGCTGGTGCAGGGATTTCAGGGGTTCTCAGAAGGTTGCGAGTGTTGTGCACCCATTGTGGTCACGCCGAGCATCGCTCGGCAAGTCGTAACACTCAACAGGATACGGGGTTTTCAACGATGATCGCCAAAATCCCCGGACGCGATATCCACCGCGTGCTCGAGAACAGGCCCGATGACCAACAAACCTTCACGCACCGCTTTGGGGGACCCAGGGAGGTTCACGATCACACACGAGCCGACAAGCCCGGCAACGCCACGCGAGAGCATGCCGAACGGGATCTTGCCGAAAGTGTCCGAGCGCATCGCCTCTGCAAGCCCGGGGATCTGTCTGTCGATGACACGCAGCGTCCCTTCAGGCGTGTGATCGCGCGGTGAGAGACCGGTGCCACCCGTCGTGACGATGAGCGATACCGTCCCGGCGAAGCGTGTCAGTTCCGCGGCCACAGACTCCTCACCGTCGGGGATCACCGAGGTCTCGGTGACGACGAATCCGAGATCGGTGAGCATCTCTACAACAACTCCGCCGCTGGCGTCGGTGTTGTCTCCTCCAGACACAGAGTCCGACACCGTGACGACCGCTGCTGTATGTTCAGTCACGTCGCCACT
>JAJRYI010000216.1 GCA_024275815.1 Actinomycetes bacterium
CAGGCGCGCGGCTACGACGTCGATCCGATCATCATGCAGATTCTCGATCGAATCCACAACGAGCGTCACTGGCAGGGACAGGCTGGCAACGAGGTCGCCGATCGCGCCCATCAGGTTGCAGACCCGATTCGTGACGCAGTGCGTCAGCACGACATGGACGCGATTCGCGACGCAGTCGATCAGGTGAGGGATCGGGCACACGAAGTCGCAGATTCTGCCCGTGACGCCGCACACGCTCAGGACATGGCCCAGGGTCCCGACGTTGCCCGTGCTCGGGACATGGCCCCGGGTCACACCCCGGACCAGGCCTCCGACCACGCCCGTGACGCCGTCCAGGACATGGTCCAGAACCAGGACCGTTCGGTCGGCCAGGACCACATGGCCGACCAGGGACGGATGGATCGCTAGGGAGACGTAGCGGTACCGTTCAGAGGTGGATTCTCGATCGGAAGATCTCGACGCCCTCGTTGGCGGAATCCGGGAACACTCAGAGCGAGCGTTCTCGGATCTTCACCGCGCCATGGCCGATCGACTGGTTTCGTACGCCTTCGGGATGCTGCGGGACCGCCAGGCGGCCGAGGACGCAGTCCAGCAAGCATTTCTCGAGCTCGCGGGGTCGGCAGCCTCGTTCCGTGGGGATGGAAGGGCGTTACGTGCATGGATGTACCGCGCCGTTCGCTTCAACTGTCTCGACGAGGTGAGACGTCGCACCCGCAGACCCGAACAGCCGACAGCCGACCTGCCGGAGACCGCGGCAGCCGATGAGATCGACATTAGTTTCGATCCCGAACTCGAAGAGGCTCTCGGCGAACTCAACGAGCAGCAGCGCAGCATCATCGTGCTCAAGCACGTACTGGGCTTTTCAGGTGACGAGATCGCCGTCATCTTGGACTCGAACCGTGCAGCCGTATACGCCTCGGGTGCTCGGGCCGAACGTCGACTGAAGAAAATCCTTGCCCCCGTCGAATCCACCGGTGCTGTGACGTCTCAACGGGTGGAGGCTTGACAATGACCATGGACGATCGACAGCTCACGGAGCGGATCCAGGATGCGTACCGCATAGAGATGACAGACGATGTCCGTCGTCGACAGCTCGATACGATCACGGTCGCCCTCACTGCGCCGCCCGTTGCGCCTGTCGTCCCTGCCCCGGCGACGATGCGCTTACGTCGGCGTTTCGCTGCGATCGTTGCCGCGGTCACTGTTCTTTCGCCCGCCGCGGTAGCGGTCGCAGCCGAGAGCAGCCTCCCGGGCGACGTCTTGTACCCGGTCAAGCAGGTCACCGAAGACATCCGTTCGATGGTCGACCCCACGATCGCCGCGCGACACCGACTCGAAGAGGCCGACGAGATGCATGCGGCAGGCTTTCCCCCGGCGGTCGTCCAGGATGTTCTGAGCGACGCAGACGAAGCCATCACGATCGCGGGTGACCCGGTGGACCTGAGGACACGATGGATGGAGTCAAGTGCCCGCATGGATGTGGAGCACGCAGAGGGCGAGATGGTCAGCACCCCACCGTCTGACGGTGTTGGCTCGTCCAACGGCGTCGGCCCGTCGACGCCCCCAACACCGGAAACAACTTCGGGCCACGACGACGATCGCATGGTCGATGGCACCTCGCGAGACGACCGTGCGCCCGCCGATGGCTCCGAAATGGGCCGCGACGACGGAACGGGGCACGACGGTGCTCCTCCTACAACCATCTCGGACTCTGGGACCAGTGACTCGGGTACAGGCCGCGACAGCGGTGGGGCTACACAGAACGGTTCAGGTATGCCCGGCAACCCGGGGACGAGTGGGGATCAGGGCGACGGGACCGACCAGGGATCGACTACGAGCCACGACTCATCGTCGATGGGAGCAGCCAGCGATGGCGGCACGATGGATGGAGCGGGAAGCGGTTCAGGAGGCTGATCGCTCCAACGGCTCAAGTCGTCTTCGACATCGGCTACGAGAGGCAGTAGGCCTCGTACTCGGAGTCAACGTCCTCACGGAGGCTGTCTGAAGCGCTCATCTGTTCCTTGAACGCTTCGTACTCTTGCCGGGTCATGCCGGCTTCGCTGAGACGTGCTTCGAGTTCTGCATCGAGATCGGTGAGGCTGGTGAACGTCTGGCGCTGTACGTCACACTGCCAGCGTGCTTCGAACATGACTTCGGGCGATGCTCCGCTGCTGCTGCAAGCAGACGCGACGATCGCCAGGGTGACTGCCATCACGGCGATGCGGACTGAGTTCGTTCTCATACGGACGTTATCGAGTTGTTCTGCCGGTGCCTTGAGAGATACATGGAAGACCAGCGGATGGGTGAATGCCGTCGCTGGGTTGACAGCTCACAGCTCACCTCACGGCTCACGGTTGGAAGCTCGGGCTCTTCCTGGATGCCTGTGTTTCGTCGGTGAACGGTGGACGACTGGTCCCTGTCCGCGCGTCTTGATGGGAAGGTTCGATTTTCGCGCCGAGCGACGACACATTCCCTCATGTAGCGGTGCACATCGACCGACAGAACTCTCATACAGATGTGACGATCCAACACAGGTACACGATGAACGAGCTACATGACTTCTATCTGGCGAGTCTCGGGCCGCGAATCGAGGCGCTCGCTATCGCAGCCGA
>JAJRYI010000217.1 GCA_024275815.1 Actinomycetes bacterium
CGGATCGCATCGAGGGCCTCGATCGGGTCCCAGGCGATCTCGAGGAGGATCCGGTACGCCATCGACGGGCCCCGGTTGATCCCCATGTGACAGTGCACGAGGAGTACCGAATCCGGTGACGACAGTGCCCGAGTGGCGAAGGCGACACCTGCGGCGAACCAGTCGTCGGGCTGGCCCCTCCCGTCG
Source organism: Actinomycetes bacterium (assembly GCA_024275815.1). Taxonomy (GTDB): domain Bacteria; phylum Actinomycetota; class Acidimicrobiia; order Spongiisociales; family UBA5794; genus JAMBLL01. The sequence goes on from JAJRYI010000217.1 coordinate 187, forward strand.
TCGTCGGTGCCGATCTGCCTGTAGGTGATCTCGGGGGCGTGGAGCGCAACGAGGTCCTCGTCGCTCCACTCGAAGCGGGTGTCGAGAACGTGGGTGATGCCCGCACGCTGCCACCCCTCGAGCTGGGCGACAGCCGTTTCCGGGTCCTCATGGAGGTCCCCGCACAGGGTGATCTGCTCCGTCACCGGGCACAGGGTGCGGTGCCACTTCGCAACGTCTTCGTACGTGTACATCAGAACCCCAGCGTCTCGCCCACGGCGGGAGGCCCGATGACGACGAGCTGGACCCGGGGCCGTGACAGCCCGATGTAGGCCAGGGCCCTGTCACGGTCCTTTTCGAGGCGTTCGAGGATTACGACGGCGGCAGCCGCCTCGAGGCCCTTGTAGCGGTGGATCGTCTCGATGGCGACCCCATCGGTACGTTCCTCGATCGCCTCGAGAGTGACCCCGGCAACCGATACCTCGATGAGGGCGTCCTTCGTGGCACGCTTCTGGGTCAGGACGACGACGTCGCTCGTTGCAAGGTTGCCCTCGTTGATGAGGGGGTGCAACGCACGCCCGAGCGCCTTCCTGACGCCTTCGGGGGACTCGATGGAGAGGAACTGGGGTTCCGGGCCGTCCGTGCCTCTCGACGGCAGGTCGTCGCCGTAGATGCGTGCAACGACGGCTGCGATCTGGTTCGTGTTGCGACAGTTCAGATCCAGGTTGTACTGCACCGTGTTGAACGGGGGTTCCCAGCCTTCACGGTAGATCGCCTGGTGCGGGTCGGCGAACACGAGGAACAGGCCCTCAGACGGTTCGGCGAGGGCTGCTTCGAGGGCCATGAACCACGAGTCGTCGAAGTCCTGGCCCTCATCGATGATCACCGCATCGGTACGAAACTCGCCCCTGGTGAACGCCTCGAGGAGGAGCTCCCCTGCAGGGTCGTCCCACCACCCTTGCTCGATGTCGTCGGGGAACGAGAGACCGGCCTCTTCGATCCATCGTCGTGCCTGCTCGTGGAACGAGCCGGCGGTGACGAGGTCGTTGTCGGCGAACTCGGCGGCAAGGGCGTCACCGAGGGGACGGTTGAAACAGACGAGCACGACCCGGAACCCGTCACCCGACAGGCGCCGGGCCCGCTCCTCGGCAAGCACCGTCTTACCGGTACCAGCACCGCCGTAGACGAGGACCCGGCGCATGCGGGCGAGGCCGGCAAGGGCGAGGCGCTGGGTCTCGGTGAGCTCGATCTGACGGGCCTTCACCTCGGCAACGTCGTCGGCGAGGGTGTGGCGGATCGTCACCGTCGGTGCGAGGTGCTGGGTGATCGCCTCGAGAGCGTCCTCGCCGATCGTCTTGTGCAGGCCCCACCGGTTCACGACGTCGTTGACCGCAGCCACGGGGCGGCGAAGGTCGGTGCGGTCCAGGATCAACTCGTCGGGGGCTGCAGCGCTGAGGTTCCCATCGACCGTGATCTCGGGGAACCACACGGCGTGGCCCGACTCGACCCAGGGGAGATCCGGGATCGTGTCGCGCAGGTAGGTCATCAAGGCGTGTTTGGAGGAGACGGCTTGTTCGAAGGGATCGATACGGAACAGGCCACCTTTGCCCGAGGTGAACCACTCACCATCTTTGATCGTGATCGTGCCGCCCTTGGCTTCGATCACGATCAGGCCGTGGCTCGGATGCACGAGAACGAAGTCGGCCTCACCGTCACCCTGGCGTCCGTTGCGAAGCGACTGCCACGCCACCGAGTAGAACACCCGCCACGGGTCGGGGAGCTGTTCGAGCGCCCCGTACACCGGACGCTCCGACGACGATGCGTCGGCAGGCAGCTTGGGCGGGTACATCCTGGCCATGGACAGATGATGGCACGCTCAAGGCGCATCGATCTGGATGGGGACCCTCACCAGGTCCCTGTCCAGGCGCTCGAACCCTTCATTGGTGCGGGTGAAGTACAGGTACGCCGTCCTGCCCGTCGTCTCGAAGCTCATGGATTCGCTGTTGGGATCGAGCAGTGATGGGTACAGGGCGTACTCGTCGAAAGCGTTGTTCTCGACGGTCCATGGCAGAGCTATCTCGATGAGGAGCTTCCTTTTCGTCCAATCGATGAGGTTGTTCGACCACGAGTAGTAGAAGCCCCAGATCTCCCGGCCATCGATCGTGTCTGCGCTGATGCCGACGAGGAGCCACTGCTCCAGGGAGGTGTTCCAGGTGAGGCTCTCGATCATCTGGGCCCCGATGTCTTCGTATGCGAGTGCGGGGCATTCGTTGGCCGCAGGGTTCTCCGGGACCGTTTCGTACGGGTTCACGAACACACCGTCGAACTCCTTCCCGTCCCAGAACCGCCAGCTCGACGGGTCATCGAGGTTGTCCGTTCGCATCAGACACACCGTTTGTCTCCCGGTGAGGTTGGCACCGACCTTGGCAAGGGCGTAGAAGTAGTCCTCGGGTCCACGAACGATGTTGGATGGCGAGAACAGGCCGACGGCAGCTGTGTCGGGGGTGTAGGGGTACGGGAGGGAGGCCACGAGATGTTCGGGAGGGTCCTGAGAGTACTGGAACGTCTTGCCTCCGTCGGTGGAGACAACGGAAGTGATCGAGTTGTACCAGCAGTCGAACGCGGGGCCATCGGCACAGTCTCAGCGTTCCCACCCTTGGTACTCGTTGTGGACCAGCCCGTTGACCTTCACCCCGTCCTCCGTGTAGAGCGATGCGATCCACTCAGCATCGGTGAACCGAGCTGGGTCGGGATCGAAAGTAGATTCGAAGATGGGATCGCAGATTCGCTCGATCTCTCCGAGATTGGGACCGAAGAACCGTCTGTTGACGGGATGGGTGGAGATGAGGCTCACGTCTCCCTGGTCGTTCCGGAACGCCCGCGCAGGCAGGTCCGGGATGTCGATGTCCTCGCATCGGTCGGTCGTCCAGTCGAAAACGATCTCTTCGGGTCCCACCACGGTGAGGGTTCCGTCGAGCGGCGGGGTAGTCGTGGTCGTCGGTGTGGCGGTCGTTGTGGTTGTCGACGGTGTTGTGGTCGTGTCCGGAGTCGTCGTCGTGGGATCACCGGATTCAGAACCCCCTCCGGCGCAGGCCGCCAGAAGCACGGCAGCAAAGGCGAGGAGAACCACGCGTGACATTGCACGACCATAGCCGTGATCCGCCCTGGTACGCACGCCGACTGTGATGTGTGGCACCGATGGACCGCCCCTGTCACCGTCTTGGATTGGTCGCTGGCCAGTCTGTGCGCCACCGTTGGGATCCATGTGACATCCGGTCTCTTCCGTGAGCAGACCGCAGGCTGGTCACGCCAACAGCGCCTCGACCTGGCCAACGAGCATCGCGACCGCTGCACGCTCGTCGGCGTCGAGTGAGCCGTTGTCGTCGAGGTTCGTGCGGATCCCGCCGAGGAGCATCGTGGCCCGTTCGGCGTCGGGGGATACCTCTGCAAGGGACCCAAGGACGTCCTCGAGCGACGTGAGCGTCGTCTCGTCGTCGAACCCGTCGGGCAGGTAGACGGGTTCATCGTCGCGGTCCGCCAACGCGACGACCGCATCGGTGAGGTGCGCAGCGAGCGCCGCCATCTTCGGGTAGTCGAGCCGGTCGGGGGTGTCGGTCGCAGCGTGGTAGTGCTGCGAGCGCCCCGCGCTGTAGAACAGGAACGGGACCTCAGCCTTCATGAAAGCGTCGTAGTCCGACATCGAAGAGATGATGTAGTTGTCGACCCGCCGCGGGCGGATCCCGGGGCGCTCCGCCAACCCATCCATGAGCGCTGCGGTGCCGGTCGACTTCTCGGCGCCGAGGACGAAGAGCGATTCACGAACTTCCGGCGGCAACCCCTCGGGTCCGAGGGCGTGGCCGACGAGATCGAGGCAGATCATCATGTCGATGTGATCCAACGGCACCGTCGGGTGATCGACGAACCACTGAGACCCCATCGTCGGGCCGAGGAAGTACGGGGGTTCCTCTGCATCGAACAGGGCGATCATCACCGAACGATCCACGGCGACTTCCTTCAGGTTCCTTGCGATCTCGAGTGCCACGGCGACCCCTGCCGCGTTGTCGTCTGCACCGGGGTTGTCATCGAGACAGGCGTCGTAGTGGGCCCCGAGCAGGACGTAGCGGTCACCGTTGCCGGGGATGACGCCGAGCAGGTTCGTGCCTCCGATCGGGGGAATCGGCTGGTCGAAGCCGTCCTCACCGCCGGGTTCGAGGCCGAGGTCGCCGAGGCGGTCCCGCAGCATGGTGCGTGCAGCGAGACCACCGTCGGTCCCCGGGTTCCTCGGTAAGCACTGCGCCGAGCAGAGGAACTCGACGACCTCGTGCATCCTGTCGTTGGTGTTCATGGAATCCGTCCCCCTACTTCCTCGATCGGATCACTGTGTAGATGACCAGGCCACCCATGATGGCGGCAACGAGCCACCAGGGCAATGTAGGTCCGGGAACACCGAACTGGGGAGGGGCACAGCCTCCGAGGAGAAGCCCTGCGTTGAGTCCGATCATGAGTCGTTTCACACCACACCCTCAGCCGTGCCCGGTGCCCCGTGGCGAGTCGCCCCCTGTGTCTCGTCCATCATGCAGTGTGGGTGCGACAGGTTCTGTTCGCCCGCGTCGCCGAGCTCCTTTTCGAGCGTGACGATCACGATGTCGCCGAGGTCGAGGTCGGTGCCACGGACGGTGAGCCGATCGGTCCATCCCCTCTCTCTGCGTCGCTTGACGTCGTCGACCCGGGGATCCCTCAATTCTGAAATGGGGGAACGGCTGGCGGACATCGGGCGTCATAGATGGGATGACGACTTCAACAAGCACCACCACCACACGACCGACGACCAGCAACGAGACCGATCGTGGACTATCGGTCCTGGTCGCTGAACTCGATGACGTTATGCCCCGACGGCACCCGGATCTGCCGAACCTCTACGTCGGTGTCGCTGCGGACTCGCCCGAGGCGAAGATCGAACGCATGGGTCGAGGTGCCGGGCCGAGATGGGCACGAGGACACGTCGTTCGTCTGCGCCCGGACCTGTACGAGGGGTTTGGCACAACCACGCCGGATGAAGCGAGGAAGCAGAAGACGACGCTCGCTGTGGAACTCGCTCGTCGTGGCTACACGGTCAACAAGGACACATCGGGATCGTGGCGGGTGTACGTCGTCCAGCTCGATGGGAGGCAGATCGAGGATCCGGGAGAGGGTTGGGTCTACGTTGGCGAGTCGTCACTGCCACCCGAGAAGCGACTTGAGCAGCATCTGAGCGGAGCCCGCAACCGGAGAGGGCCACTGTTCTCGAGGAAGGTGCACAGGTACGGCCAGCATCTCCGGTGGGATCTCATGCGAGGCCTTCCCACCCTGTACTGTACTCCCAGAACGACTCGAAGCTAGCCGAGGCAGAACTCGCTCAACAACTCCGGGATCAGGGTTTCGTGGTCGAGGGCGGACACTGAGGACCCAACGGCCTATCCGTCTCGTCCGTCCCTCCCGTCCTCGGAGCTCGTCGCTGACGCTCGACACCCGTCCCCCCTTTAGCCTGGATCCGCTGTGTGGCGCCGTGATGCCGGGCTGTTTCTTCCGTCCCCCCTTTCAGGGGGGGGACAAGCGAGTCTTCGAGCGAGGGGGGACTGCGAGCCTGCGAGCGCGGTACGGCAAAGACTCAGGAACGGGTTGATTCCACTTCGTGCTCGCAGGCTCGCCCTCCCCCCCCC
>JAJRYI010000218.1 GCA_024275815.1 Actinomycetes bacterium
AGTGCGGACGTGTGGAGTCCCGCCTTGTGTGTGAACGCAGAGGCGCCGACGAAGGGCATATGGGGGTCAAGCGTCAGGTTCACGACGTCTGCGATGTGATGTGAGATCGTCGTCAGCCTGTTCAACCGGTCCTCGGGGATCGATTCGACCCCCATCTTGAGTGAGAGGTTGGGTATCACCGAGCAGAGATCGGCGTTTCCTGTGCGTTCGCCGTATCCGTTGATGCATCCCTGGACCTGGGTTACACCACCGGTGACGGCGACGAGCGTGTTCCCGACTGCAAGTCCGGCGTCGTTGTGGAAGTGACACCCGAAGGTTGCATCCGGAAGGTGTTCGGTCGTCGCTCCGATGATTCGTTCCACTTCATGGCCGAGGAACCCGCCGTTCGTGTCGCACATCACGAGCCGGGATGCCCCGGCGTCGTGGGCGGCCGTGAGCACGGCGAGAGCGAACTCGGGGTTGCTGCGGTAGCCGTCGAAGAAGTGCTCGGCATCGAAGAACACCTCCCGAGCGTGTGACCGAAAGAACTCGACCGTCTCGGCGACCATCGCAACGGCCTCGTCCTGGGACGAACGCAAGGCGTGCTCCACGTGGTAGTCCCACGCTTTCCCGACGAGACACACCGTGGACGTACCCGCCTCGAGCAGTCGTTGGACCTGTTCATCGTCCTCGGGCCGCACTCGGGGCCTGCGTGTCGATCCGAAGGCAACGAGGGTTGCCGTCGCGAGATCGAGGTCCGTGCGTGCTCTGGCGAAGAACTCGTCGTCCTTCGGGTTCGCCCCCGGCCATCCACCCTCGATGTATGCCACACCGAGGTCGTCGAGAAGGCCACAGATGGCGAGCTTGTCCTTCACGGTGAGGGAGATCCCCTCCTGCTGGGTCCCGTCACGAAGTGTCGTGTCGTAGATCTCTACGGTGTTCGCCATGGCATGCCCTTCAACGGAAGAACCCTCCACGAGGGAGGGTTCGGCAGCACACACGTCTCGGACGTGTGCGCCTAGGTGATAATGGTCGTCGGTCGTCGTGTCGTCGTCATCAGAGGGCGAGTATGCACCACGAATCGTTCCAGGTCAAAGCGACGACGGGGATGATGCTCTCAGCTGTCGTTGATCACCCGGTCCAGAAGCTCGGCGTAGGCAACCTGGCCTTCGGGGTTGAGATGGACCTGGTCCCGTGTGAAGAGGTCCGGGCGTGTGCCCGCGTAGCTGTTCCAGTCCACGACCTCGACGTTGGGCCAGCGTTGTGCTCCAGAGTCGATGGCGTTGTTGACCACGCTCTCCCAGCGACGGGGAACCTTGGCGTTGATCACGATGACACGGTCCCGGTCTTGCAGCTCTGCCATGACGCTATCGAATGCGCTCGAACTGAACGCACCGTTGGTACCGAGGTGTACGACGACGACGTCGCCGAGTTCCCCGAGTGCTCGCAGGTTCGCAAGCACGGAGGTGGCCTGCTTGAACTGGCGGCTGACCGTAGCATCGAAGTTCAAGGCGTTCGGCATGACCGCAAGCAACGCCCCTTCGGCACCGAGCATCACCGAGTCCCCGATCATGGTCACCGAGGGCAGAGAGACCGTTGGCAGTACCGGCGGTGTCGCCAGGGTGGTCGATGTCGTTGACGTCGTGTCGGTCGTCTCCTCGATCGGTGCCACCTTGGTCGTCTCGACGGTCTCGGTCGTCTCGTCATTCGCCGTCTCACCGGTGACCGCGCTTGGTGTACTGCCAGGGGGAGTCGTCGTGGGGGTGAACACGATGATCGTTGCCGGGCCGTCATCACCGGGGGAGGCGACGATCGATGTCGTTCGTACAACGGCTCCCTGAACGAGTCCGGCACCGATCAGCACGATCACAGCGGCGACAGCGAGGGCGAAGCTCGTTGCTGCTCGCACGGACGTGATCCCGAGTATGTCGCGGATCCCACCCATCCATGCCCGGAACCCGTTTTGGCGAATCGGCGCTTCGATGTAGCGGTACGACAGTTCCGAGATGGTGAACGTGAGCGCGAGGCGCACGGCGAAGGTCGGGGCTACGGCCCAGGGAACGTCGAAGCCGGGTCGCAGGATCATGAAGATCGGCCAGTGCCACAGGTAGATGCCGTAGCTGCGTGTCCCGATCCACTTCATGACTGCGTTGTCGAGGACCCTGCCGAGGGATGCACCGGGGTGGACCGTTGCAGCGATAGCGACTGCCGTGACGAGGGAGGTGACGAGGAACCCTCCGCGGTACAGGATGGGAGCGAACTCGGAGAGGCTGGCGAGGATGTACGTGAGGACACCGATGGCGATCCACCCGATGGTGTCGATGGAGATCTTGCGTGGCCTCGCGACACTCTCCGGTAGTTTCCACGGCATCCACACGAGCGCAAGCAGGACGCCGATGAGGATCCCGGTCGCTCGGGTGTCTGTCCCGTAGTACACGCGGGATGGGTCTTCATACGGCGTGTAGAGGAGGAACATGAGTGCCGTCGAGGCAGCGATGCCTGTGGCAACGAGGATGCCGAAGCGTCTGAGGGTGTGCTTGTGGCCCCTCCCCTTGCCGAGTATGGCCAGCCCGAAGGTGAAGATGAGTGGCCACAGGACGTAGAACTGCTCTTCGACACCGAGCGACCAGAGGTGACGGAGCAGTGGAGGCCGTCCGAACGCCTCGAAGTAGGACTCCTGGCGGAAGATGAAGAACCAGTTCGTGACGTACGTCATCGCTGCCACGACATCGCCGAGCAACCGGTTGAGTGCGTCGCGGTAGAAGAGAATCGACGCGATCGACACGATGGTGAGCAAGGTCACGACCGCAGGCAGAAGCCGTCGTGCTCGTCTCAACCAGAAGTTCTTCAGGTCGATCGTTCCCGAACGCAGCCACTCGACGAGGAGCAGCGAGGTGATCAGGTACCCGGAGATGACGAAGAAGACCTCGACACCGAGGAATCCGCCGGTCGCCCAGGTGAAGTCCGCGTGGTAGAACACGACGGCCATGAC